>JAQGMD010000125.1 GCA_028292565.1 Burkholderia sp.
ATCGCGCGCGGTTTGCAATGTGTCGGGCATAACGTAGAGGATACGTACGGCACGGCAAGTCAGCGGCCGTACGGGTGGCGTTGTTCAATACACCACAATATACATCAGGCACCCGGCAAAAGAGCGCAACGATCAAGGCGAGCCGGGTGGAATGAATTCAATTCAATGGTTGTGCCCACAGCCATGGCCGCCAGCAGCGGCGGTTGTAGTCATGGATGCATCACGTCCCGTTTCCCGGGTGTAGCCTGCTGCCTCCAGCTGCTGCACATACTCTTCCCACAAACGCGGCTGGTTCTCGCCGAGCCAATATAAATAATCCCAGGCGTAAATGCCGGTATTGTGGCTGTCGGAAAAATGCGGTTGCACCGCATAGTTGCCGACCGGCTCCAACGCTGTCATTTCGACGTTACGCTTACCCGTCTGCAGCACTTCCTGCCCCTTCCCGTGGCCGCGAACTTCGGCCGATGGGGAATATACCCGCAGGAATTCAAACGGCAAGGAGAAGGTCGCGTCATCGTCGAACGACACTTCCAACATGCGGGACTGCTTGTGCACCGTCAGCGCGGTCGGGTTCGGTGCTGCCTTTTTCGATTCGGCCATGGTCAGTAATGTATGGGTTGGAGCATTAATCAGAAATTCGATACGCGCTCGATAATAAGCTGCCGCAGCCTCGGCAGAAGGGCAGCCCGTTCTGCCAGGGCGGCCGACGATGGTATGCGCCTGATTTCAGCCCACACCGGACTCGGAAAGTGAGCGTCGTCCTCGTAACGCGGAATCACATGCCAGTGCAGGTGCGGCACCACGTTGCCAAGGCTGGCAACGTTGATTTTGGCGGGCTGCATTACCTCGCGTACCGCTTCTTCAACGCGCCAGACCGCATCCATCAGCAAGCTGCGGTCAGCCGCCGACAGGTCAGTCATTTCCTTCGCATGCCCGTTCCAGATCACCCGGCAAAAGCCGGGGTAGTTCGCATCGTCAACCAGGACGACGCGATACTTTTCACCCCGGTACAGCACCTCGCCACCGGGCTGGACGCATAATTCGCAAGCGTTGGTCGACATCCGTGTTACACCAGTACGCGTTCGATGCCGCCGTTGTTGGCCTTGGCCACGTATTCCGGCATCCAGTTTTCGCCCAGCAGATGCTTGGCCATCTCGACCACGATGTAATCGGCCGTAGTGCCCGAATCGTCGTTGTAACGTGACAAACCCTGCAGGCATGATGGGCATGAGGTCAGGATCTTGACGTCGCCCGCGAAGCCGTCGGTACGAAGCTTGTCGGCGCCCTTAGTCATTTCCTCTTCCTTGCGGAAGCGAATCTGCGTGGAAATGTCAGGACGCGAAACCGCCAGCGTTCCGGACTCGCCACAGCAGCGGTCATTCTTCTCGACCTTCTGCCCGTCGGCTGTCGTAATCAGCGTGTTCACCGTCTTCAACGGATCCTGCAACTTCATCGGCGTGTGGCACGGGTCGTGGTACATGTAGCGCACACCGTTGACGCCTTCCAGCCTGACATTCTTCTCCATCAGGTATTCATGGATATCGATGATGCGACAGCCGGGGAATATCTTTTCAAACTCATAGCCGGCCAGCTGATCGTAACAAGTGCCGCACGATACAACGACCGTTTTGATGTCGAGGTAGTTCAGCGTATTGGCCATCCGATGGAACAACACGCGGTTGTCGGTCATCATCTTTTCGGCCTTGTCATACTGGCCGGCACCGCGTTGCGGATACCCGCAGCACAGGTAACCGGGCGGCAAAACGGTCTGCACGCCGACATGCCACAGCATCGCCTGCGTCGCCAGTCCGACCTGTGAGAACAGGCGCTCGGAGCCGCAGCCGGGGAAGTAAAACACCGCTTCCGTATCGGCAGTCGTCTGCTTCGGATCACGGATGATCGGGACGATCTTGTCGTCTTCGATATCCAGCAATGCACGCGCCGTTTTTTTGGGCAGGTTGCCCGGCATCTTCTTGTTGATGAAGTGGATCACCTGCTCTTTGACCGGCGGCTTGCCGTGCGTCGATGGCGGCGCCTTGGTCTGCTTCTTCGCAAACTTTTTCAGCACTTCGTTACCCAGGCGCTGCGCCTTGTAGCCCCAGCCTATCATCGCCTGGCGGGTCGCATTGATGGTCGCCGGATCGGTTGCGTTCAGGAAGAACATCGATGCAGTCGTACCCGGGTTGAACGACTTCTTGTCCATCTTGCGCAGCAGGTTGCGCATGTTCATCGACACGTCGCCGAAGTCGATATCGACCGGGCATGGCGTGAAGCACTTGTGGCACAGCGTGCAGTGATCCGCTACGTCTTCGAATTCTTCCCAATGCTTGATCGAGATGCCGCGGCGCGTCTGTTCTTCATAAAGGAACGCTTCCACCAGCAACGAAGTCGCGAGGATCTTGTTACGCGGCGAGTACAGCAGGTTCGCACGCGGAACGTGAGTTGCACATACCGGTTTGCATTTGCCGCAGCGCAGGCAGTCCTTGACGCTGTCAGCAATCGCGCCGATATCGCTCTGTTGCATGATCAGCGATTCATGGCCCATCAGGCCGAACGACGGCGTGTAGGCATTGCGCAGGTCTGCATGCAATTCAGGCGAGTTCAGCAGCTTGCCCTTGTTGAAACGGCCTTCCGGATCGACCCGCTTTTTATACTCGCGGAATTCGCTCATTTCTTCATCGGTCAGGTATTCGAGCTTGGTGATGCCGATACCATGTTCACCGGAAATCACGCCATTGAGCGAACGCGCCAATGCCATGATGCGTGCCACGGCGGCATGCGCATCCTGCAGCATCTCGTAGTGATCCGAGTTGACCGGGATATTGGTGTGCACGTTGCCGTCGCCCGCGTGCATGTGCAAGGCGACAAATACGCGGCCGCGCAGCACACGCTTGTGGATCGCGTTGCATTCATCAAGGATCAGCTTGAACGCGGCGCCGTTGAAGATCTGCCGCATTTGCGCGCGTACTTCCCCTTTCCACGAAACGCGTACCGTGCGGTCCTGCACGACGTGGAATACCGTTGCATCGGGCTGGCGCGCCAGGCGGTCTTCAAAGGTTCCCGCCGGGCGGTCGAGTCCCATCGCGACCAGTTCCGGTTGCGCTTCGGAGAGCGGCTTGTCGAGTTGCGACAGCAGGTAAGACCAACGTGCCTGCGTATCATCCAGCAGTTGCATAGCCTGGCTGACGCGATCCTCCAGCAATTCGGAGTCCGGGATATTGCCTTCCGCATCTTCGCTCTTGCCGAGCGGCAGATTGCCGGCGGCGAAGAAGTCGCGCAATTCTGCGACCAATTGCAGCTTGTTTTTGATCGACAGCTCGATGTTGATGCGCTCGATGCCGTCGGTGTATTCGCCCATGCGGTTCAACGGGATCACGACGTCTTCGTTGATCTTGAACGCATTGGTGTGCTTCGCAATCGCGGCTGTGCGCGCACGGTCGAGCCAGAATTTCTTGCGCGCTTCCGGGCTGACCGCGACGAAGCCTTCGCCGACGCGGGTATTGGCCATACGGACCACTTCCGATGCCGCACGCGCAACTGAGTCTTCATCGTCACCGACGATATCGCCGAACAGGGCCATCTTCGGCAGCACGCCGCGCTTCGATTTGGTGGCATAGCCGACTGCGCGCAAATAGCGTTCGTCGAGATGCTCGAGACCGGCGAGTGTGGCGCCGCCGTTCCTGGTTTCGGCGTCGAGGTAATCCTTGATTTCCACGATCGATGGAATCGCATCACGGGCCTGGCCGAAAAACTCGAGGCACACGGTACGCGTATGCTTCGGCATCTTGTGAAGGATCCAGCGCGCCGATGTGATCAGGCCGTCGCAGCCCTCTTTCTGGATACCAGGCAGACCCGACAGGAATTTGTCCGTGACGTCTTTGCCGAGGCCTTCCTTGCGGAACTTGCGGCCTTCGATTTCCAGTATCTCGGTTTTGAACGGTGCGTTAGTCTTGCCCTTGTCGGCCGGATGCGTCCATTCGAGCTTGAATGACGCCTTCGGCGCATCATGGATCTTGCCGAGATTATGTTCCAGGCGAGTCACTTCCAGCCAGTCGCCATTCGGATCAACCATGCGCCAGCTGGCGAGGTTGTCGAGCGCCGTACCCCACAGAACCGCCTTTTTGCCGCCCGCATTCATCGCGACGTTACCGCCAATGCAGGAGGCTTCCGAGGATGTCGGATCGACCGCAAATACGAAGCCGGCCTTTTCGGCGGCATCGGAGACGCGCTTGGTGACTACACCGGCGCCGGAAAAAATCGTGGCATAGGGCCTGTCGACGCCCGGCAGCATGGTCATCTCGACAGCACCGAGCTGTTCGAGTTTTTCCGTGTTGATCACGGCGGACAACGGCGTCAATGGAACGGCGCCGCCGGTATAAC
>JAQGMD010000163.1 GCA_028292565.1 Burkholderia sp.
AGGCGCTCGCTTTCCTTGATCACGATACCGAGGTATTCGGTTCGCTTCGTCGGCGGAAGCTCGGGATGATCACGCAGGATTTCCGAGAACGCGCGGATCGATGTCAGCGGCGTGCGCAGTTCATGCGTCACGGTCGAGACGAAGTCGTCCTTCATTTGATCCAGTTCGGTGAGCCGCTTGTTGGCTGCTTTCAGTTCAGCCGTGGCGACCTGCAATTCGTGCGATTTCCGCTCCAGCTCGCGGCTGTATGCCATCACCTGGGAGGTTTCGTCCAGTATCGCCATCAGTTCATCTTGCCCGAGCGGATGTTCGTCCACCACCGACGATATCACCGCTCGCGCCGATGCCGCACCAATCGCACCGGCAAGCTCGATTTCCGCGAATCGCACCAGGCTCGAATCCGCGGTCGGCACCCTGACGCTGCCGCGCTGATGATAGAAACGCGCAAACGCGTCAGCAGTGCGCTCGGCGCCGAGATAACGCCGCAACAATTCACGCAGCGCATCCGTCGAGGCATTGCCGCGCCAAAGGCGCGCACCGAGCGCTTCACCTCGATCCGTATAGGCATCGACAAACAGGATCGCCTGGGTCTTTTCAACGCTGTCCTGCCGGCCGACGAGTGACAAGCCGACATACAGGCCAGCGTTGAGCAGCATGCTCCAGAAAAAACCATGCGCGATCGGATCGGGCTCCGGCAGCCCGAACAGATGCTCCGGCCTGAGCCAGGCAATGCCGAGAGGTCCCTCCGTCAAAAGACCGGCAGGCAGCCATCCCGACTGCGCAAACGATGGCAGTAAAAGCGTGTAAGCCCAGAGCAGGAAGCCGGCGCCCAGCCCTGCCAGCGCGCCGCGCCGCGTGCCATTCTTCCAATAGAGTCCGCCCAGCATCGCCGGTGCGAACTGCGCAACCGCGGCGAATGAAATCAATCCTATCGATACGAGCGCGGCGGTTTCTCCCGCAAGCCGGAAGTAGGCATATCCCAGCATCATCAGCAGTACGATCGCAGTGCGCCGGATGGCAATCAGCAGCCCGCCCAGGTCGGTGCGCTGGTTAAGCCGCAGCGACTTCACGCGTAACAGCAGCGGCATCACCAGGTCATTGCAAACCATGGTGCTGAGCGCAACCGACTCGACGATAATCATGCCGGTCGCCGCCGACAATCCGCCGATGAACACCAGCAGCGCCAGCGCTTCCTGCTGCGCGAGTAACGGCAGGCTGAGCACAAAGGTGTCGGCATCAGCACTCCCGGGAAAATGCATCAGGCCCGCGTAGGCAATCGGCAGTACGAAAATATTGATCGCCAACAGATACAGCGGCAGCAGCCAGACCGCCTTGTCCAGATGCTTCTCGTCGACGTTCTCTATCACAGCGACCTGGAACTGCCGCGGCAGGAACATGATGGCCAGCATGGAAAGCACGATCAGGGCTGTCCAGTTGCCGAACTCAATTGTCGGCGAACCGGGAAATTCCCGTGCGCGCGCAAACAGGTCGCCGAAGCCGTCATACAGCCCCCACGTGACGAACACGCCGACTGCGAGGAACGCGGCGAGTTTCACCAACGATTCGAAGGCGATCGCGGCCACCATGCCTTCATGGCGTTCGGATGCATCGAGATGGCGGGTTCCGAACAGGATGGTGAAAGCGGCCAGCAACAGTGCGATGTATAGAGTTGTGTCAGCCCACCATCCGGCCGCCGGGTGGTAGTTCGTCATGACGGTAAAGCTCACGGAGATCGCCTTCAGCTGCAATGCGATATACGGCACGATGCCGATCACCGCGACCAGGGTGACCAGGCCGCCGAGGATCGCACTCTTGCCATAGCGCGACGCGACAAAGTCCGCGATCGACGTAATGCGGTTGGCCTTGCAGATGCGGATGATTTTGCGCAGTACTGTCCACCACAGCGCCGCCATCAGTGTCGGGCCGAGGTATATCGGCAGGAAGCCGATCCCGCTCACCGCCGCCCGGCCGACGCTGCCATAAAAAGTCCAGGAGGTTGCGTACACTGCGAGCGACAGTGCATATATGGTGGGGCTGTTGATGATGCTCGCGCCGGCAGCCGCGCGCTTGTCACCGTAATAGGCGATCGCAAACAGCACGCCGAGATAAGCGAACGACGCCAGTACGATGAGCCAGCCATGCGGGAGTTCCATTCATTCCCCTGCTCGAACTGGGTTTACCCGGAAATTGGCCCATACAATCCTGGCAATGCAGCAATCAGCAGTTGTGGGTAATGCCCAGCGCAAGCGGGAGAGGGGAGCGACACACTAATGCCCCGACGCACCCGCCGCACCGATCCCCGTCTCCGATCGCACCTTCTGCGCAATGTATCCTTGCCGGTCCAGGCGGCCGCGCTCTTGCGTGTCAAGAACTGAAAACAGCCAGATACCGAGAAAACCCGCCGTCATCGAAAACAGCGCGGGCGAGGTATACGGGAAAATCGCCTCCTTGTTGTGCAGCACATCGACCCACACCGACTTCGACAGTATCGTCAGGCCCACCGCCGTAATGAGACCGAGGAAGCCGCCAATGGTGACGCCGCGCGTCGTACACCCTTTCCATAGCACTGACATGAACAGCACCGGAAAATTGGCCGAAGCCGCGACGGCAAATGCCAACGAGACCATGAAGGCAATATTCTGGTTTTCGAACACAATGCCGAGAACCACCGCAACAATGCCCAATGCGACAGTTGTAATGCGTGAGACGCGCAGTTCCTTGTCGCTGCTCGCCTGGCCCTTCTTCACCACGGTAGCGTAGAGGTCGTGCGATACGGCAGACGCACCGGACAGCGTGAGGCCGGCCACCACGGCAAGTATGGTGGCAAAGGCGACCGCCGATATGAAGCCGAGGAACACATTGCCGCCGACCGCGTGCGCCAGATGCACGGCCGCCATGTTATCGCCGCCAAGCAGCTTGCCGACCGCATCCTTGTACACGGGATTGGTGCTTACCAGGACGATGGCGCCGAAGCCGATGATGAAGGTCAGCAGATAGAAATAGGCAATCCATGTCGTAGCCCAGAACACTGACTTTCGCGCCTCCTTCGCGCTCGGCACGGTGAAGAAGCGCATCAGGATATGGGGCAAGCCGGCGGTGCCGAACATCAGCGCCATGCCAAAGGAGATCGCGGAGATCGGATCCTTGATGAAGGTGCCCGGGCCCATGATGGCCTCATGTTTCGGATGAACTTCAATCGCCTTCGCAAACAGCGTCGAGGGGTTGAAGTTTGCTTCCCGCAGCACCATGATGACCATGAAAGTAGCGCCGGCAAGCAGCATCATGGCCTTGATGATCTGCACCCAGGTTGTGGCCGTCATGCCGCCGAAGAGCACATAGACCATCATCAGTGTTCCGACGATGACGACCGCAATCCAATATTCCAGCCCGAACAGCAGCTTGATCAACTGGCCGGCGCCGACCATTTGGGCGATCAGGTAAAACGCTACCACCACCAGCGTGCCTGATGCTGCGAATACCCGGACCGGGGCCTGTTGAAAACGGTATGCGGCGACATCAGCAAATGTGAAGCGCCCCAGATTGCGCAATCGTTCCGCCATCAGGAAGGTAAGCACCGGCCAGCCCACCAGGAAGCCGATCGAGTAAATCAGGCCGTCATAACCGTTCAGGTAAACCGCCGCGGATATCCCGAGAAACGATGCGGCGGACATGTAGTCGCCGGCAATCGCAAGTCCATTCTGGAAGCCGGTGATGCCGCCGCCGGCAGTATAGAAATCCGCTGCCGACTTGGTCTTGGCGGCGGCCCATTTGGTGATGAACAGGGTGAACACCACAAAGACGCCGAACATCGTGATCGCGGTCCAGTTGACTGGCTGCTTTTGCGCCGGGCCGAGATCAGCGGCTGCCCATGCGAGGCTGCTGTATGCCAACAGCGCGAGGATGACGCCGCTGCTTTTGAGGTTCGCGCTTTTAAGTTTCGCGCTTTCAGGTGTTGATTTCAAAGCCCCTCCTTGCGGATTTCGGCCGTAAGATCATCGAATTCGTGATTGGCGCGCCAAACATAAATACCGGTAATGACCACCGTAAAGACGATCACGAAAAGCCCGATGGGAATACCCCAGGTAATCACGCTATCGCCGATTCTCGCGGAAAGAAATTCCTTGTTGAATGCAATCAACAGGATGTAGCCGTAATACACGACCATCATGAGCGCGGTAAGGGTCCAGCCGAAGGAGGTTCGCTTCGCGACGAGTTGCTGATACCTGGGGTTGGACTCTATTCTTTGAACCAGATCGCTTTCCATGCCTGTCTCCTTCCATCCCCATGCCAGGGGATCATCGTGCCCTGTGGGGTTGCACGGTTTTTCCTCAACTCAGGATACGCCCGGTCCATTGCGGAATAAACCGCATGTTGTGCCCGCCTTAGCAAATATCAATCGGCATATGACTGAACTGACCTGAGGAACTGCATCGTATGAATGCAGGTCCATCAGGATGCCTTGCGGGGCGCTGTACAAAATCACTCCAGGCAATCTAATTACAGGAATCAACATGCTTCGATCAATTGGTTATGGCGCTACGGATGCGCACTCCCCTTTGCACACGTTACGCTTCGAGCGCCGCGAGCCGGGGCCGTACGACGTGCAAATCGAAATTCTGTACTGCGGCGTCTGCCATTCAGACCTGCATACGGTGCGCAACGAGTGGGGCAATACCGTTTATCCGGTGGTGCCGGGTCATGAGATCGTCGGGCGTGTGACCCGCACCGGCGAACATGTCACCCGTTTCAGGGAAGGTGATATTGCGGGCGTCGGATGCATGGTCGACTCCTGCCAGCATTGCGCCAGTTGCGCCGAAGGCCTGGAGCAGTACTGCGAAAATGGTTTTGTCGGCACCTACAACGGTGAAGAGATGCATACCGGCGGCATGACCTATGGTGGCTATGCGAGCAACATTGTTGTAAGGGAGAATTTCGTCCTGCGGATATCCGATAAGCTCGATCCGGCTGCGGCGGCGCCACTTTTATGCGCGGGGATCACCACCTGGTCGCCGTTGCGCCATTGGAAGGTTGGCAAGGGACACAAGGTCGGCGTCGTCGGCCTCGGCGGATTGGGTCATATGGGTATCAAGCTGGCTCGCGCATTGGGTGCGCATGTGGTGCTGTTTACCACCTCACCTAACAAGCGGGAAGATGCGCTGCGACTCGGCGCTCACGAGGTGGTGGTATCTAAGAATGCAAGCGAAATGGCTGCGCATGAAAACACCTTCGATTTCATCCTGAACACAGTTGCCGCTCCGCATAGCCTCGATGCGTTCCTTGTATTGCTCAAGCGAGAAGGCACGATGACGCTGGTCGGCGCGCCGGCCACTCCGCATCCGTCGCCGCAGGTCTTCAACCTCATCATGAAGCGCAGGAAACTGGCCGGCTCGCTCATCGGCGGAATCGCGGAGACGCAGGAAATGCTGGATTTCTGCGCCGAACACAACATCGCTTCCGACATCGAACTGATACCGATTCAGGACATCAACGAGGCCTACGAACGGATGCTGAAGAGCGACGTGAAGTATCGCTTTGTGATCGATATGGCGTCATTGCAAAACGAGGCGGCATCCGGATAGCAATGAGGTGCACCGACGCCGGACCGTCCGATCCGGCGTGAAGCGAAAACTGCGGGGGAGACACACGGGGTTGCGATGAGCGCGGCTGTGGCACCTATCGCATTTTGTGCTGTAACGAACTTACTTATTCACCGCGTCTTTGAATGCTTTGCCGGCGGAGAATTTGACCGTCTTGGCGGCGGCAATCTTGATTTCTTCTCCGGTGCGCGGATTGCGGCCGGTACGCTCTGCGCGCGAGCCGGAGGCGAAGGTGCCGAATCCGACGAGCTGCACTGTATCGCCGTTAGTTACGGCCTTGACCACGTTGTCGATGATCGAGTCCAGCGCGCGTTGGGCTGCTGCTTTGGACAGGTCGCAATCTGCTGCAATAGCGTCGATGAGTTCAGTTTTGTTCATACAACATCCTTGTTTGAAAGAGTCGGGATTCTAGCACTAGAGAATCGATTTGGTTGTTGCTTCTTTGTTGATATAGCTAACAAATTCAACACTGGATAAGCCTGCGCGGCCGCAAACCGGAAGTCCGTCCGCCTTGCGTCACATGGGTATCTTGAACGGCGCAAGATGAAACCATACCAGAACATTACGCTTCGTGGCTCAGTGGACATGCTTTACATGATTGCATAACCGCAACGGCACCATGTCAGAGCGGGGATCGTCGACGCGTCGGTTGCAGTCCACCATTTAACCAACACACTACCCTTGCACAATGCATCCAATGCGCTCAAGACATAGACAGCAAGCGTAGCCGTGATAGCATGTCCCTGGTTGGCTTCAGGCATTTTTCGAGGTATTACAAGAGGCAACAGCAGAGGCATCAGCGTTAACTATTTCTTACTGGCGTCACGGAATTCCGACCGGCCAGTGCAGGGAGAAAAAGATGGGTGAGTCCCAACTGGTGATGTTAGCCGAGCAACTAGCGGTCGCGCTGCTTGCTCCTTTTGCATGGCTTGTTATATGCAAGACAATACGCGGATTGCGGTGCCGGGTCGGTTTCAGTTACAGCATTGCATCCTTAATGGTCCTGATCACCTGCCTGGCGCAGCCGACGGGCCTCACTGCGCCCGGAGCGATTGCCGCTGTTATCGTCCTTGCAATCCTCTACGGCATGTACCGGCGCGCGTTGCGTAAGCAAAGCTTCGAGGCATCTACCATCATCAGTTACGAAAATCACGACATCTTCTGATCCAGTTGCGCAGTTAAAAAATCAACAACTGATATAAAAGGCTCGAAGCCGCCGGAAGCGACCGGCGGCCATTTCCACCGCGGGCCTGCATATGCATGCGTTACCCCCATCGATCCTGTCTCTGCTTTTATTGACCGCCTGCGCGTCCCCTGCACCGACGCGGGACGCGTTAATGACGCTTCCACCCGAAGAGGTGTTCGAAGTCAGGGACACCGCGCCTGTTCCCGCTGCCATGGCCTACGCAAACATACTTGAACGAGCGCAGCAATGTTGGCAGCGCCCCGATCGGAGGCTGGACGCCGACTCTTACACTTCGCGCATCGGCCTTGCGCGGTTAAGTGTGACGAAGTTGCCGGGAGACGTCTCACCTGGCGTGGTGTTGGTAGTGGTTGAGGTATCACGGCAGGCAGAAGACGGGGATGAGAGGTCGCGACTCGTAGCAAGAAGCCTGGTCGCAACGCGCGAGCGCATGCATGACCTGCAGAACTTGCGCGTGTGGGCCGAAGGGAAGAAACCTCCGTGCGCAGGCTCACCATGAAGCCGCAGTGAAAGCCGCAGATATGTTGTAAAGCCGGCCATTTTTGTCCGGGCATAACACGACTTGGCCATGGAGTGGCATTCGTGAAACAAGTATTTGCCTGGTTGCGGGGATTTGTGCCGGCGCCGGTCGCTGTTAACAACGCGGAAAGACTTCGAGCCTGTTGCGGAGCGCTTATCGGGGTGTTGTTAACCAGCCTGGTAAGCCGCATGGTGCTCGGTCCCAGCCCGGGACTGCCCCTGCTGATTGCGCCGACCGGCGCATCCGCTGTACTGTTATTTGCCGTACCGTCGAGCCCGCTTGCCCAGCCCTGGTCCGTCATCGGCGGCAACATGATATCGGCGGTCATCGGCGTGGCATTCGCTCAGTGGATCGATGATCCGATCCTGGCCTCGGCACTGGCGCTCGCCGCAGCCATCGGCGTGATGTTCGCACTGCGCTGCCTGCATCCGCCAAGCGGAGCGATCGCTCTTACCGCGGTGCTCGGCGGGCCCACGATCCTGGCACAGGGCTACCATTTCGCGCTGTTCCCGGTAGGCGTGAACTCGCTGCTGCTGCTATTGACCGCCATCCTGTTCAATAACGCGACGCGCCACCGCTACCCACATCCGCAGCGACCGAACCATAGCAATCCACACCGGACAGCAGACGCCCGCCCGAGTGATCGGGTCGGTTTCACACCGGCGGACCTGGACGATGTACTCAAACAATACAATGAAGTGCTGGATGTAAGCCGCGACGATCTCGAAACAATTTTCCTGCAGACCGAGATGCATGCATATCGTCGTCGTTTCGGTGAAATCACCTGCGCGGACATCATGTCACGCGACGTGCTCACAGCCGAATTCGGCACACCACTTGAACAGGCATGGTCCCTGATGCGCCGGCATCGCGTCAAAGCCCTGCCGGTTATCGATCGCGCCCGTCGTGTGACAGGCATCATCACCCAGACCGATTTCATGGAGCAGGCAAACCTCGACAGCTACGACGGCGTGGAAGCCAGGCTGCGCCGTTTTCTGCAACGCATACCGTTCATGCATCCGGAAAAACCCGAAGTGGTCGGCCAGATCATGACCAAACACGTCATCACAGCCAGGCAAAATATGCACATAGTCGAATTGGTGCCCCTGCTGTCCGACTCCGGATTGCATCACATACCCATCATCGATGATGAACGGCGACTCGTCGGCATGGTTACCCAGTCGGATCTTGTTGCGGCCCTGTACCGCGGGCGGATTGTTGATGCGGCGTCCGATAACGTGGTGCAGTAATACATCCAGGCCGCCGGTCGGTGGCCCGCGTCCATAGACGAAGGATCACCTTGCACATCCGGTCCGGCACACTAATTTTCTAGTGAAGTCTGCGGAAGGATCTCGAAGAACAGGAGTCATCATGAGCTATATCGATCGCGATACCTATGGCATGTACAAAAAACAGGCCGCCAAGGGCGCCGCTCCCATCCTGATGGGCGCGGGCACGCTTATCGGGGAGGAAGTCTACAACGACAGCGAGGAACACCTGGGGGACATCAAGGAATTCATGCTGGAACTGGACAGTGGCAGAGTCGCTTACGCCGTGTTGTCTTTCGGCGGATTCCTGGGCCTCGGCGAGAAGCTGTTCGCGGTACCGTGGGATGCATTGAAGCTCGATCCGGCAAATCAACGCTTCGTCCTCAGCGTCGGAAAAGATCAGCTCAAGAATGCGCCGGGGTTCGATAAAGACAATTGGCCGGACATGAACGATCAATCCTGGGCCTCCGGCGTTCGTTCATTTTACGGTGGGACACAGCCGGGGACGACCAGGCATTAGTGCAACTACTTGCCCGTGACGTAGCCGCCGGAACGCATAGTTTGATCCAGATCAACGATTGCGCTGCTGTGCAGCGGCTGGTCGAAGAGCCGCTCGCCTATACTTTCATTACGCAAAGTTGCGAGGACGGGTTCTGCGTCCGCAAACCGGAATGAAAGTGGAAATGACAGCGGACCATAACAACATTGCCCCTGTTCTGCGCCTCTCCGACGCGCCTCTTCCGCGACCCTGCACATAGCAGTGCGTTTGCGCGCATCTGTCACACGCACACCCGGGTTTGCAATACCAACTGAACTGCATCACCGAGCAGGCACATGGGCCTGGTTCTTTCATGACGGCCATTCCTGACGAATTGATCGTGGCGTACCGCGCCACCCATTACCGCGTTTGCTTGCCGGGAGGGGACATCACGCTCCGGGTAGACGCATATTGCGAACCACTTGCCAAATTGCATACCCTGCATGGCGTGAGTTCTTCCGCTTTCATTACTGCCTGGAACCCTCACAGCAGTCGGGCATCACAGCAGGAAAACGTCATTGCCCTGCAAGCCCTTTTACTTGAACTGAACGCACTCGGGTTGCGCTGGATCAATGGCGAAGGCGAAGCGCCGTCGGGAGAGTGGCCCGCAGAGCCAAGCTTACTGGTACTCGGAGTCGATCACCGGAGTGCGCACGACATCGCTATGCAGTTCCGGCAAAATGCCTTCCTGTTCTGCGCCGCAGATGCTGTACCCAGGCTGGTATTGACGAGGTAGTCCCTCCGTTGCTTGCCCCATGCAAAATTTGGCGGCACAATTAACGCACTCCTTGCAGAGTTCCCCTGAACCCAGAGCCGCATCTCACGTGACGAAGGTGCCCCATGTCGGACTCGCGCAACTCGCTACGCATTGCAACAGCCTACTCCTGTCACTGTTGTCCGTAAGCTGTTCCTGACCTCGACAATGCTCATCGCTATCAGTGAGGCCGCCGGCATGAGCGTTCAGGAACTGCTTAACTTGAAGCCGGGACAGTGATCAACTATTTATTGACCTTTCTTTGCGTCAAATGTTTACTTTGCTCAAATCGCCGCCAACGTGAGTGGCTACACTGCTTCCTATATCGTTTAAGGAGATGTCATGGAACGCGCAGATGTAGCCATCGTAGGGTTTTTTATCGTTCTCGCGCTGGCAATTGCTACCGGCGTCTTTCTGGTCCCATACTGAACGGCGCGCGGTAGCAATCACCCCTCGCGTCATCCGTATCAAACACCGCTCATCAGCTGTTTGATCAACCTTGACGTGGCGGCGTCAGGGTCGGCAAACTCCAGGCCGATCCTGAAGCCTTTCATGCCGGCCAGGACGTTGGACCGCACCCGGCAGGTGAAACGCGCCTGGCCGGGCTCATCATTAAGAATCACGTTGATCACGATCGTCACCTTCCCGCCTTCGCGTAAGGGCCGGTCCAACATGACGGACAGACCCGCGGCAGAAATGTCGATGGTTTTTGCGGGGATCGAAGTGGAATTGTCGACGCTGAGGATTGCGCTTCGGTGAAAAATCTTTGCTGGCGCATTCCTCGAGTCGTCCTTGCTCGGGAAGGCGGAAGACATGCGGCATTATTCCATTAATCCAGTCACGCTGTCGCCTTCTCCGTAATATCACATGAATATGGGATACTACGCGCCCCCCAAACCGGCTATCCTCTCTATTGCCTAATGGCAACGTACCTCACCCTTGTCAGAAAATCAATTCCGCAAGTCATGGTATGCACTGGAATTAAAATATGACCTCATCTTCACAAGCTACTGTGGATATTGCTCTCGTGGGATTCAGCGACCATGAGCGGTTGGTAATGAATTCATTGTTCAAGGTTTCGGGCGCGTACCGGGAATGGCAGGATGACCAACGGACGCAACCGCATTGCGTGTTGATGGACGTGGATGAAGAAACCGGACGCGCCTGTGCTGATATGGAACTGGAGCACCCGACGGGTGCACCTATTGTGTCGATCGGCACCGAGGTGGCGGGAAAATCGATCGCCGCGCACATACCGCGCCCGTTTCGGTGGGTCGACATCCTGAACACGCTCGCGAGCGTCACCAAGTCGAAGCACGAGCCCGCCGACCCTGGCATGGACCTGTCGCCGGCTACGATACTGGCGCTGACGGAAAAGCCATCAAACACCATTATTCCGGATGTAGCCCCGGCCGCGCCCGCGCCAGCCGAGTACAAAAGCAGCACCAGCACTGCCGCGATCCGCAAAGGCGTCCGGGTTTACAAGACGATAGGCGCGGTACTGGTAGTCAATCCGAATCCCAAGGGATGGCGGCATATCAGCGCCGAGGTGGCGAGCCTCGGATACCGTGTCGACCATGTATCGACCGGCGCTGCGGCCGCCCTGTTGCTGGCAAATTTCCGCTACAACTGTGTCGTCCTCGAAACCCAGTTGCCGGACCAGGAAGGCTTCGAGCTTTGCCGCCTGCTGAAAAAAACCGAGGGCAGGCGCCGCACCGCTACCATCATTCTGACCAATAGCCGGAGTCCGATCGATCGCATCAAAAGCAAATATGTCGGTGTCGATGCCTTCATCAGCAAACCTGTGAACCGGGACGAACTCGCAAAAACACTCCGGAGGTTGCTGCCGGAATACGTCCTGCAATCCTGACGGCCATCAGCGCGCCGAAAAAAACTCCCGCATCAGGAATTGCTGGAGTTCGGCGCTGTCTTCCGGTCTCGCGCTCAGCGTAAGGTTGCGACCGAGGCGATGCGATTCCCAGACAAAAGTGTCGGTCTTTTGCTCGCGAATGATCTCGATCATTTTCTTTACGACCGCAATTTCGATGCTCGCTTCCGTACCCTGCTCGACCGTCACCAGGCGGCTCGAGTTTCTGCGCGCATTGACACTCCATCCATGAAACGCGAACGTCGCATCACGCAATCCGACCCGCCGCACCTGAAAGAGCCCGCCACTGTCGTCCCGGTTGCGGCCATTCGCTTGCCTTAAAGATGTCTCGATATTCGCGAGCGCGACGCTGTTGTCGTTCGTTACCTTGTCCTCCTGCGGGGGCGTTGCCGCACCCTGCGCTTCGGCCCGACGCTTTCGAGCAGCCTGCAGTTGCGTGAACATATCATCGGACGGAGCCGGGGCAGGCGATGCCGCCGGCTCTGCTACTCGAGGCGATGGCTGCGGAGTGACTATCTGCGGAGCTGCAAGCTCCGGTTTGCGGACCGGCTTGCGCTTCGCCACGCGCGGCGCAGGCGGCTTTCCGGCACGGACGCCAGGCGAAGGCGGCGCACTCGGAGGCGGAGGCGGACTGGCCGCGGGCGGCGCCAGCAAAACTGTCACCCGGCGTTCGCTTCCGGGCGGCTCCGCATCCATGACCACCGGGGGCCGGACGACCAGGTACCATAGCGCGGCCGCATGAATCAATAACGACAGCGACACACCTAGGATGATCGACCGCCGGCGTCCGCTCGGGTCACCGGAGCCTCGTCCTCGCATATCGGCGGGTTTGCGGATATGAATTGTTGCGATCAAACCATCAAGCACTTGTGAATCTTCATAGGGGTCTGACAGAGCAACAGTATAGTGCCCGATTCCCGACAGCGCGCGCTCCACCGGATCAGCTATCATGCACCGTCAATTACAGACGGCAAGAGGTGTAATGGGAAGTTAAACATGGCAGAAAATTCGCTTTTTGCGATTTTGCTACGTTCGCGTTGGTG
>JAQGMD010000176.1 GCA_028292565.1 Burkholderia sp.
ACCATCATCGCCACCGCGCTGATCGAAACAGGCAGCCGCATGGATGACGTGATCTACGAGGAATTCAAGGGTACCGGCAACATGGACGTGCACCTGGAGCGCCGCCTCGCCGAGAAGCGCGTCTACCCGGCCATCAACCTCAACAAGTCCGGCACGCGCCGCGAAGAGTTGCTGATCAAGCCAGACCAGCTGCAAAAAATCTGGGTATTGCGCAAGCTGCTGTACGGCATGGATGAGATCGAGGCGATGGAATTCATCCTCGACAAGATGAAATCGACGAAGAACAACCTCGAGTTCTTCGACATGATGCGCCGCGGCGGAAGCTGACAGGGCAACATGCGGTTGGGCAGGCTCGCCATGTACGGCCCTAGCCCAACCCACTGATTTTATTGTACAATCCCATTCTTTACTCCCCGGCAAGTGACCGGCAATCGGGTCAAGAAGCAATACGACCGACGAAGTGCCGATTGGCTACCAAACCTACCTGAGGCAATCATGAAAGAAGGCATACACCCGAATTATCGCGAAGTCGTGTTCCAGGACATGTCCAACGAGTTCAAATTCATCACCCGTTCCACCATTCAAACGAAAGACAAGATCACGTTTGAAGGCAAGGAATATCCGCTGGTGAAGATCGAGGTCTCTGCTGAATCGCACCCGTTCTACACCGGCCAGCACAAAATCGTCGACACCGCCGGTCGCGTCGAGAAATTCCGCCAGAAGTTCGGCACTCGCGGTTCCAAGACTCAAGCTGCAGGCTGATCCTGTTGCTTCTCTTGAAAAAGGCAGCTACGGCTGCCTTTTTTGTTTATCCGCCCTGGCGGTTCAGCTCACGGCCAGGCGGCAGTGTTTTCCGAGCCGTTGATTTGCCGGGGCAACCAATGACTCAGGACACTGGGTTTTACGGCACAATATCGCCGAGCCGCACAAGACCAAATCCAATCCGCCATACATGAAGCCTGTCCGCCTTCCCGCTTCCGCTACGCATACTCTTCCGCGCTGGGTATTATTCGCCCTGTGCCTGCTGTACATCGTGCCGGGCCTTATCGGTCGCGACCCCTGGAAAGTGGATGACGCAGCCAGTTTCGGCATCATGTGGACCATGGCCAATGGCGGACTGAGCGACTGGCTGTCACCACATATCGCCGGCCTGCCGATGCCGGAAAGAGGCCCGCTCGCCTATTGGCTGGGCGCAATCGCCATCAAGCTGTTCGGCTGGTTGCTGGGCGATGCGCTCGCAGCGCGGGTTGCCACCGTGGTCTTCTTCCTGATCGGCTCGACCGCAGTCTGGTACACCACTTACCTGCTTGGCCGTCGCTCCGAAGCGCAACCCCTGAGGCTGGCGTTCGGCGGACAACCGGAGCCGAAAGACTACGGCCGCACCCTGGCCGACGGCGCCTTGCTGATTTACCTCGGCTGCCTCGGCTTGCTGCTGCATAGCCATAGCACCAGCCCCGAAGCGCTTCAGGTTTCCCTGATCGCATTTTCCATGTATGCGGCCGCCCGCCTTTTCGAGACGGGTTCGAAGCGGGCAGCCCTGACCGTCGGTATCGCGCTTGGCTTGGTGGTGCTCTCGCGCGGCTGGGTGATTCCGCTTGCCGTGTGGCTTGCTTTGCTGGTCCTGTCGGCATTCAGGGATCGGGCCATCCTCATCCGCCTGGCCGTCATCAGCCTCCCGGTCGCTTTCATCATCGGCGAAACATGGGTGATCGCCAACCATCTGGTCCGCCCCTTCAACAGTTCGCCGTACGACGCGTGGATGATGTGGAATTTCCGCCAGTTGAACCTGCCTTCCTGGGATGCGCTGAGATACCTGCTGAAGAACGGGCTCTGGTTTGCCTGGCCGGCATGGCCCTATGCGGCCTGGGCGGTGTACGCGTGGCGCAAGCAGGGCCAGGCCCTGCATATCCTCCTTCCGCTGACATTTTTCGTGGCATTTGCAGTAATTGCCATCCTGAACCCCTATTCGGAAGAAAGCCTGCTGTTGTCGCTGCTCCCGCCGCTTGCGATTCTTGCGGCGTTCGGCTTGCCGACCATGAAACGCGGCGCGATCAATGCGGTCGACTGGTTCTCGGTAATGACCCTGACCACTTGTGCCGCCTTCATCTGGATCGGATGGATCGCCAAACAAACCGGCTGGCCGCCACAGATTGCGAGGAATGCATTCAAGCTGGCGCCCGGTTTCAAACCGGAATTCAGCCTGATCGCATGCCTGGTTGCAGCGTTCGCGACAGTGGGATGGATCGTGCTTGTGCACTGGCGTATTTCGCGCCGGCCTTCCGTCTTGTGGCGCGCGGTGGTACTTTCATCGGGCGGCGTCATCCTGTGCTGGTTGTTGCTGATGACGTTGTGGCTACCCTGGATCAACTATGGCAAGAGCTATGCCGGCGTCGCGAAGCAAATTGCGCAGAATTTGCCCGCGAATCACTTCTGCGTCGACACCAACGTCGGCCCCGCGCAGCGCGCGTCATTCGCCTATTTCGGCGGGATTCCGTTTGCCCGCTCCGACAGGTCACACTGCGAGTTCTTACTTTTGCAAGACAACAAAGGCAGCAAAGATAACGTGCCGGTCATCACCAGGTTCAACGAGCGATGGTTGCTGCTATGGGAAGGACATCGCCCATCGGACCGCGACGAGCGCTATCGACTTTACCGGCGCGCGTACTAGCCGTTCAGCAGGATGCAAACGCAATTACGCCATCAGATCTCGCGGATAGCTGCGCTTGCGTGGCCGATACTCATTGGTCAACTGGCGGTCATTGCCTACGGTGTCATCGATACAGCCATGACGGCGCGCTTCTCCGCCACCGACCTCGCTGCCCTCGCCATCGGGACATCCGTTTATGTCAGCGTGTTCATCGGGTTGAATGGCGTACTGCAGGCGCTCTCCCCCATCATCAGCCAGCTGTTTGGCGCCAGGCGTTTCGAGGACATCGGCTTTGAAGTCAAACAAGGCGCCTGGCTTGCATTGTTCCTCTCGATCGCCGGCTCCCTGGTACTGGCGTTTCCCGACCCATTATTGTCGATTGCGAATGCATCGCCGGAGCTCCACGAGAAATCGGCGCTCTACCTTCGCATCCAGGCGCTGGCATTGCCGGCGTCGCTCGGTTTCCGCATTTATGCATCGTTGAATACCGCCATCGGCCGGCCAAAGATGGTGATGGTCATCCACATCGTCGGCGTCATGCTGAAGGTGCCGCTGAACGCGCTTTTCATCTTCGGCGGCCTGGGCTTGCCGGCGCGGGGCGGACCGGGATGCGCGTTGGCCACCGCAACCATTACCTGGCTCACGCTGCTGGTGGGCTTCATCATCCTGCGAACCGGGAAATCGTACCGCGCATTCCAGATCTTCGGCAGCGGCTTCGTCGCGCCGCGCTGGGCGCCGCAACGCACGTTGCTCAAGCTCGGCATACCGATGGGCTTGAGCTATCTCATCGAGGTGACGGCATTTACCTTCATGGCGCTGTTCATCGCGCGTTTGGGCGCCATCGTCGTGGCCGGACACCAGGTCACGGCGAACTTCGCGACGGTGCTTTACATGCTGCCGTTATCCATCGCCAGCGCCACCAGCACCCTGGTGGCGCAATCCATTGGCGCGCGCAAACTTGATGCGGCGCGCCGCATTGGCAATGTTGGCATCGGCCTGGCAGCCGTGCTCTCGGTCACCATCGGCTGCATCGTTTGGCTCATGCGCGATCTGATCATCCGCGCCTATACGCCGGATGAAGCGGTTATCGCCATCGCCATGCCGCTATTCCTGTTCATCGCGTTCTACCAGTTGGGCGACTCGGTCCAGGTGACCACCGCTTTCGTGCTCCGCGCGTACCGGGTAGCGGTGGTTCCGACGGTGATGTACGCGATCGCCCTGTGGGGCGTCGGTTTGGGAGGGGGATATCTGCTGGGACTGGACCCGCTCGGGATCAGCCCGCCTGCTTTGCAGGGCGCAGCAGGATTCTGGTTCGGCAATAGCGCCAGCCTGGTATTAGTGGCGGCCGGATTGTTGTGGTATCTGCGGAGGGTGCAGCGGCGGGCGGAGCGGGAACGCTCGTGATTAACCCCGGCCCGAACCCCGATTAATATCTCGCCACTTCACATTGTTCGATAATCGGTTTCGTCCGGGGCAAAGTATGGTGCAGTTCGTCCAAGCTTTCGAGCAATGCGCCTTTGTCGAAACGCTATACCGGCGACCGCAGCAGTGTAGCGTCATCCGACGTTTCGCGAGATCATTCGCGGAGCGGACCAGAAACCCGAAGGTACTATAACCCCACCCGATTTTTGCCGTCGTGCTTGGCCCGGTACAAACCGATGTCCGCAAGTTCAATCAGGCGCGCCGGAACCTCACCTTCGCCGGGAACCAGCGTGGCTCCGCCGCAACTGACGGTGACCCTGTCGCCCGTGGAAGCGGCACTGTGCGAAATCCCCAGTCCCTCCACCGCGAGGCGCACCATTTCGCCAAGCATCCTGACGCCGCCCTCGGTAGTCTTGGGCAGTATCAGCGCGAACTCCTCCCCGCCAAAGCGTACCGCCAGATCGGCCGGCCGCTTGCAAGCGTCCTGAAGCGCGGCGGCGATGCGCCGCAGCACCTCGTCTCCTGCGACGTGGCCATAGGTATCGTTGTAGCGCTTGAAATCATCGACATCGATCAACAGCAACGACAACTCGGCCTGCTCGCGCCGCGCGCGCCGCCACTCTGCTTCCAGATAGTCATCGAAATACCGGCGATTGGCGATACCGGTCAATCCGTCGGTATTCGTCAGTCGCAACAGCTCCAGATTGGTTTCCTGCAGCTTTTGCTGGCTTTCCCGCAGCGCCTGGAACGCCGCGTCGCGCTGCTTCAGGTTGATATAGAAGCGGGAGTGGTATTCGATCCGGGCCACCAGTTCAATCGTATCCGGCAGTTTCACCAGATAGTCATTGGCGCCCACACCGAACGCCGCGCTCTTGATGACCGGGTCCTCCCTGCTCGACAGCACGATGATCGGGATATCCCGCGTGGCTGGATTATTGCGATACTGGCGTACCAGCGCGAGCCCGTCCACGCCAGGCATGACCAGGTCCTGCAGGATCACGGTGGGCCTGGTCAGCTCCGCCACACCGACCGCTTCCTCGGCACGCGCGCAGTAATGGAAGTCAATGTGTGCCTGCCTGGACAACGCGAGACGTACTGCCTGCCCGACCATGGGTTGATCGTCCACCAGCAACACCATCATCTTGCAGTTGTCTGGAGCGGCGGGCACTCCCGCGTCAAGGCCGTGCAACATCTGTGAATCCATTCTTGTTATTCCGTCCTGCGCGTTTCATCCGAACGTGCGTATTAGTTTTGAGGCAATCAGTTCGGCCGGCACGATAGCCACTGCCGCATCAAGTTCAGCGGCAGCCTTGGGCATGCCATACACGGCGCTGGATGCGCGATCCTGGGCGATCGTGTAGTAGCCCTTGTCGCGCATGGCTTTCAGGCCAAGCGCCCCGTCTCGTCCCATGCCGGTGAGAAGCACCCCGATGGCGTCTCCGCGCCACATACTGGCTACGCTGTGAAAAAACACGTCAATTGACGGGTGGTACGGATCATCAGCCGGATCCAAAGTATAGCCCAACCGGTCCGCACCCTTGAGCCGAAGATGCTGGTCGGTCCCTGCGACCAGGACCGTTCCGGAGACCGGCCTGTCGCCCTCGCTGACCAGACGGACCGGCATCGCGCACTGCTGGCTGAGCCACTCGGCCAAGCCGCGTGCGAACGTGGCATCGATATGCTGTATCACGACCACCGCCGCCGGGAAGCTCGCGGGAAGCCGGCGCAGGACTGTGGCGAGCGCGGCGGGGCCGCCGGCCGAAGCCCCGATCGCGACAAGACGGCCCGACGCCCCGCTTGTCGCCGCCGGCGTGGAAGCGGCGCCAACGCTCAGGCCCTGCCGCTCGCCGATCAGCCGCCCAACCATCTCGATTTTGGACAGCAGGGGCGCGGCGCCCTGCGCAAAATCGCCGCGCACCAGGCCGGGCGTGTCGACCGCATCCACCGCCCCGCATCCCAACGCCTCGTAGACCTTTCGCGCCTGGGCGCCTACATCGACTGTCACGATCAGGATCGCACAGGGGCTTTGCTTCATGATGAGTCGGGTGGCCTCGACCCCGTCCATGTTCGGCATCACCAGATCCATCAACACCAGGTCCGGTCTTTGCATTCTGCATAACCGGACGGCCTGTTCGCCATCACTCGCGATCCAAGTCACTTCATGCTCTGGCCGCAGCGAGAGCGCGCGGCGCAACATCTCGACCGCAAGCGATAAATCATTGACGATGCCGATCTTCAAGCGTTTGCCTCTCCAATCAGATCGACCACGACCTGGAGCAGGGTTCCGTCATCAAACGCACCCTTCGCAAGGTAATAGTCGGCGCCGGCATCAAGACCGCGGCGCCGATCTTCCTCGCGGTCCTTGTACGACACGATCATTACCGGAATCGATGCCAGGTTCAGGTCTTTCCTGATCAATGTGACCAACTCGATGCCGTCCATGCGAGGCATGTCGATATCGGTCACCACCAGGTCGAATCGTTCGGTACGTACGGCATTCCAGCCGTCCATGCCGTCCACTGTGACGGTGACATCATAGCCTTGATTGACTAGCAGTTTTCGCTCGAGTTCCCGCACGGTCAAGGAGTCGTCCACCACCAGTACCCGCTTGCGCCGAACCGCGCTGCCAGTGCCGGAATGGTGCCTCACATTTTCGATCGCGCCTGCACCGATCAGTTTTTCCACCGAGCGGATCATGTCATCGACATCGACGATCAGCACCGGGGAGCCATCTTCAAGGAGTGCGCCGGCCGCGATGTCCTTCACCTTGCCAAGGCGCTGGTCAAGCGGCTGCACCACCAGCATGCGTTCACCGAGGAATCGGTCGACTACGAGGCCGTACGTATTCTGCTGGCCGCCCACGACCACGACCGGGACGGTGGCGCCGGGCTGCGGCGTTGCGCCGCTTTGCAGGATCTGGTGGGCGGTGACCAGTCCGATCCGCCGTCCTTCGAACGCGAAGTGCTGCTGCCCCTGCAAACTGTCGATCTGGTCCTTGCCAAGCTCCAGCGTGCGGTTGACATAGGCAAGCGGAAACGCGTAGGGTTCGCCACCGATCACTACCAGCAGGCTGCGCACTACCGACTGCGTGAGCGGGAGCTGCAACTGGAATCGGGTTCCCCGTCCCCGCGTGGTGAATATCCGTATCTTGCCACGCACCTGTTTGACCATATTCGCGACCGCGTCCAGGCCAACGCCGCGCCCGGAAACCTCGGTCACCGTCTCGCGCGTCGTGAAGTTCGGGAGCATCAGGAACTCAAGCAGCTCAGGCTCGCTCATTTGTGCGACGGTCTCGTGATTTCCCAGGTTGCGCCGCACGATGGCGGCGCGCAGAACATCGAGGTCAATGCCACCGCCGTCGTCGGCAACATTAATCTGAAGCATACCGGCAGTGTGCCGCGCCTCCAAAGTCACCATCCCTTCAGCTTGCTTGCCGCTGGCTAGCCGCTGCCCGGGAGGTTCGATCCCATGATCGACCGCATTGCGCAGCAGGTGGCCCAGCGGCGCGTCAAGGCGTTCCAGGATATCGCGGTCAATGGCGGTGTAGTCGCCCACGATGTCCAGCCGGACCTGCTTGCCGAGCGAACGGCTCAAGTCCCGCACGATGCGCGGGTAGCTACCGGTGGCGTCGGCGAACGGCCGCATGCGGCAGGCCAATGCTTCGTCGTACAGGCGCTGGGACAGGTTGACGGACCGCCGGTCGAACGTTTCCAGTTCCGCCAACTGGTTGGACAGCATCTGCTGGCATTCCACGAGGAGGCGGCGTACCTCCAAAAGTCCTGTCTGCGCGCGGTCACTGAGTGGCAAATCGCCCAGTTCTTCATGGACGCCCTCCAGGGACCGCATGGTGTTGCGCTGCAGGCGCTTCAGCCGCAGCATGGACTCGGCGAACGGCTTCAGGCGACGCGACTCCACCAGCGACTCGCCGGACAAGCTGAGCAACCGATTAAGATTTTCGGCCGTGACCCGCAACGCGCGATCCGTGTGCTCGCGCGACGCTTGCTCACGAATCAGCATGTCGCGATCCGGCTCTTGCAATAGTTCGCCGGCGGGCGAAATAACCACCGACTCACGCGCATGTGCAGCGTTGCCACCATGAAGGCTCGCGCCGAGCATGTCCAGAAAGCCGTCGATCTCGCTCCTGCCCTCGGCGTCGGCCCAGCCTACGTCGTTGGTCGGCGGATTGGCAATCCGATGCAGAAGATCCGATCCGCGCAGCAAGGCGTCAATCTGGCCAACGCCCAGTACCAGCTTGCCCTGTTGTGCCGACACGAAGCATTCTTCCATCTCATGGGCGACATCCACCCCGGCCGCAAGTCCGATGATGCGTGCGGCCCCCTTGAGCGAGTGAGCGGCACGCATGCACTCTTCGAGATGTTCAGCGGAGGCCGGCACGCGTTCCAACGCGAGCAGACCCGCATTCAGCAACCGCACGTGGGTTTCCACCTCCAGTCGAAACAGGTCCAGCAGCGACAGGGAATCGGGATCGTTCGCACTCATGCAATGCTCCGGTCAAGCGCATAAAACAGCAAATCGCCGTCGACAACCCCGACGGTCCTGTCCCGCCAGGAAAGAATGCCCTTCGTGTAAGGCGCAGCCGTATGGCCGACGGTAGAGGGAACAGCTGTCATTGCAGACCGCGAAAAGCGATGTACTCCATCCACTTCATCGACAGGAAACACAATCGTGTGTTCGCCATGGTTTGTCACCAGCATGGGTATAAACAGGTTGCGATTCCGGACCTGCTCTCCCGCGGCGGGTTTTTCGATTTTCAGCAACCGCGCCAGCGACATGCACAGCACCAGCGCACCGCGAATGTTGACTATCCCCAGCACGGCGTCATTCCGCTGGTGTGGCAATGTATGGACCTTGCGCTCTTCCGCAATTTCCCTGATCAGTGCGCTCTGCAGTCCAAGCCATTCGTCCCCGATCCGGAAAATCAGAATTGATTCCGCGTCGCCCACCGGCAGCCGCTCCGGGCTGGCGGATTGGCTGTGCCAGGTGGCCGCCCCGCCGTCAGGAAGCGCACGGTCGAGCAAGATGGCTGCCGCCGCCATGTAAGCGGGACAGTTTCGACAATGCACATGCTGTTTCAGTTCCGGGCACGAACCATCACCGCGGATGCCGATCCGGTTCCAGCAATCGTCGAAGCGCTGCAAGGGCGCGGCCATGCCGTCGGAAGTTTTATCCATGGCTATCGTCTTGTTTTGTTATTGCGCGCCGTGCGCGATCGTTCATCCGCCTGGCGCCGGCTGTGTCGCCATGCATGTCGAGCAGCGCGGCAAGGTGCACCAGTGCCTCCCTATGGTCCGGATCGAGGTAAAGCGTCTTGCGGTAGTAATCGCGCGCCTCCGGATGACGGCCTGCAGCATCACTGACCAGCCCCAACAGATAAAACGCAGCGGCTTTTGGCTTGTGTTCCCGCACATGCCGTTTGCATAGTTCAGCCGCCTCCACCAAGCGTCCTTGATTTGCCAGCCGGGCGGCGACCACAACGGGGTCGTTATCGGAGCCGGTCTCGACCACAGGAGCCAGTCGGGGCGCCGACGATACCTTGCTGCGCGCCGCGTCACGCATTGGGCGGGCCGGCGCTGCCGCGGGCCCCGGCGTCCATGAACCGATCGTCTCCGATCCCGCGAATCGCATGAACGGCATCACGACCTTCGGCTGGGACGGTGTCGCAAGCGCCGCTCTCCGAAACGCGAACGCCAACGGGATGTTTGCCGAAACCATGTTTTCGCGGACCAGCACACCGCACTCAGAAGGCCCGACAAAGAGCATGCCGGTGTCATTGAGAAGCCGGCCGAGCACCTTCACCGCCCTCGCCTGCTCGCCCTCGCCGAAGTAAATCAGCACATTGCGGCAAAAGACGAAATCGTAGGTGCATTCCTCCGCCAGCAAAGCCATGTCGAACAGATTGCCGTGACGAAACCGCACCTGGGACCGTACCGCTCCGGCCAACATATGGTTTCCCCCCACCGGCACGAAATGGCGGCCGCGAAATTCCAGGTCCTTTCCACGAAACGAATTCCTGCCGTACACGGCGCGCTCTGCGGTCGCAATGGAACGGGTGCAAATGTCCACCGCATCGATACGAAACCTCGCCGGCGGCACGCCGGCATCGAGCAGCGCCATGGCCATCGAGTATGGCTCCTCACCGGTCGAGCAAGGCAGGCTCAGCAGCCGTAACGGTCGCGCTGACCGCAGAGAGTGCGTCAGCGCCAGCCGCGCTATCGTCTTGAACGCTTCGCCATCCCGAAAGAACCAGGTTTCCGGCACGATCACCAGCTCAACCAGTTCCTGCAGTTCCGCCGGCGACTCCTTCACCTGGCGCCAATAGGCTTCGATGTCCGAAGCACCACAGGCGGCGCACCGCTCGCGCACGGCACGCTCAATCATGGCGGCACCCACCGATCTGGCGTCCAGCCCAATTGCATGGTTGAGCAGTTTCTCGAACCGCGCAAATTCGTTCACAGCGCCTCCTGCGCCGGAAACAAGAGCGCTTGCACCGGCTCCGGCAGCAAATCCGTTATCCTGATCCACTGGATCAGGCCGCGCGGATCCGCGAACACCGGGCCGAGGTAGCGTGCATCTTCGTTGTCGACGCCATATGCGGCGAACGCGGCCGGATCGCACTGCAACGTCTCGGTCGCCTTCTCCGCTACCAACCCGAGCAGATGGCTTTGTGCACCCGACTGCGGATAATGCACCAGCACCGTTCTGGTTGACAGGCGTCGTTGTGCCGGCCGGCCGAGGGCCAGCATGCTCAGGTCGATGACCGGGACCGGCCTGCCTTGATGGCTAAAAGCCCCCGCCACCCACGCCGGCGCATTGGGAATGTGCTTCAGTTCGACGAGCGGCAGCACTTCCGCGACCTGCGTCGCCGGAAGCGCATATCGGTCTTTGTCAAGTTGGAACAGGAGAAAAAGCATATCTTTATAAACAGCGGCGACAACCGCCGTGCCTGCAGTCGTTACGCCACAATCTTGAAACGCGCAACGCCGTTGCGCAGGCCATTGGATACCTGGTTCAGTTCGTCGATCGCCTGGCTGGACTGTTGCAGCGACTCGACGGTTTGCTGGGCCGCTTCGCTCAGCTGGGCCAACGCCTGGTTGATTTGTTCGGCGCCGGTTGCCTGCACCTGCATGCCTTCATTGACGATCTGGAAACGCGGTGCCAGCGCCTGCACCTGCTGGATGATCTGTCCCAGCTGCTGGCCGACCTGCTGCATGTCCGCCATGCCGCGCCGGACCTGGTCGGAGAATTTGTCCATTCCCATTACCCCGGCGGCCACCGCTGACTGGATTTCCTTGACCATTTGCTCGATATCGTAGGTCGCAACAGCAGTCTGGTCAGCCAGCCGGCGGATCTCGGTGGCGACCACCGAAAAGCCCCGTCCGTATTCGCCCGCCTTTTCCGCCTCGATAGCGGCGTTCAGCGACAACAGGTTGGTCTGCGCGGCGACATTGGTGATGGTGGTGACCACCTGGTTGATGTTGCTCGCTTTCTCATTCAGGATGGCCAATTTGTTGTTGACCGATCCGGCCGCGTCCGTCACGTGCAGCATCGTCTCCTCCATGCGCGTCAGGCTTTCCTGGCTGGTGCCGGCCAGCGATGCCGTTTGCTCGGACACCGTCGACACCTCGCTCATCGTGCGCACCAGCTCGCGAGAGGTCGTGAAGATCTGGCGCGAGGTCGCGCCAATTTCGCTCGTAGTGGCCGCCGTTTCGGTCGCGGTGGCCTGCTGCTGCCTGGCGGTCGCGGCGATCTCCGTCACGGACGTCGCCATCTGGACTGCGGAATTCTGTGCCTGCCCGACTAAGGCCGTCAGCTCGTCGGTCATGCGGTTGAACCCCACTTCCATCGCACCAAACTCGTCGCGTCGTCCGAGGTTGAGCCGCTGCGAAAAGTCGCCGGCGCGCATGACCTCCAGAAGTCCGAGAAGCCGCTGCATCGGCAGCGTGATCGCGCGCAGCAGGAAATAACCACACGCTAATGCGGCCACCAACCCGGCAAGCAAGGCGCTCGTCATGACGGTCCTGCCCGACGTCGCCGAATTGACGATATTGCTCGTCGATTCGTCTACGGCCGCCTTATTCAGCGCCACCATTTTCTCGATCAGCGCCTCGGCCTTTGCCCAGGCGGGAAAAACCCGTTCTGTCATCAGGCCCTGCGCGTCCGTGTTCTTTCGGGACAGGTCCATTTTCAGCAGGTCCGTCAACGCCTGCTCATAATTGGCGCGCTCGCGCGTGAATTCATCGAACAATGCGCGGTCGCCGGCCGCCACAACGGTCGCCTCGTACGCCCGCGCCAGCCGGCTCAAATTAGCCACGCTTTCCCGCAGCCTCGCCAGATCGGCCTTGATGATATCCTCGGAGTCGTCGATCCCCACGAGGCGCTGAATCAGCATCTGTTGTTCGTGGAAGACCGCATCGATCCGCATGCTGGAATAAAGACCCGGCATGGCACCCTTCTGTATGGCGGTCGACTCGCTGACGATATGAGACATCTGCACGTAGGCCACGCCCGCCATCAGGGCCATCATGCCCAGGATGACGGCAAAGCTGCCGAGTATGCGTTGCTTGATGGTCCAGTTTTTCATGCTGCTTTATGCTCCAAAATGATTTTCATACGTCCGTGTCGGGTTCGCGCGCGGGCAGTCCGGCTGGTCATCGCACGACCAATCCAATATTTCGTAGATTTCCAGGTGTTCGATACGTTCAGGCCCGCAACGCCGCGCAGAAGCGGACATGAGGCGCGCCCGGCGCCAATGGATTTATCCGAAAACGGGGATCTCCTGTCCCATCATGAACGACCATTACCCCTGCCCCTCTATCGTTTGCACGCAGAAGGCTTGGTCGCGCGGCGCCTCGGTCGCATCGAGACCGAGGCGTGCCTTGAACCATAGACGGCTTTCATCGATCAAGGACACGAGGAGGATGGCCGCGTGCGGGAGCTTGCCGGTAAGCGTGACGCTCCTGTCTGGGGCCGGATCGGGCGGGGTATTCAACGCACACATGCGGCGCAGCGCCGCTAAGCGATGCGGTTCGCTGGCAATCATCCCACGTGGTGGTCTTCATAAAATCGCAAGTAGTCTTCGACAAGCCATTCTGACCGCCGGTGTTTATGCGGATAGCGAGTGTAGCGCTATCCCGTTGTGGGCGCTCGTTATAAAATAAGAGCCGCCACTTTTAAGAGAAAACAATCAGGTGAAAAAACCACACTCGGCGGATTATCCTAGGGTCACCGCATCAAATCTGTTGAATTTTCAATGCCTTACGTTGAGATACCCAAGACTTCAGCCAGATACTGATTGTTCAAGCAGGCCTTCAAGCGCTTTTTCGGCAAACTTCGTTTAAGCGGATTCAGGCGCGCAAGAGATTCATGGCGATTTTCTTAACAATATTCATATTTTCAGGAGCATGTTCAGTGCGAATGCGGGAGGCGTCTTCGTTGAAGCTCACATCCAGGCACCAGTGAGGGCGGTTTTCGATCTCCCAATGGCTGCGAATCGCATGCGCAAGTTTTTCCGAATCCGCGACAAGCGAACTGATGTAATACCGTTTTTCCGATGTACATTCGGTGTCGGTTTGACGCAGCGATTCGACCATCGTCACGCTTTTCATGCCGGCCCACGCTTCGATAAGTTCCCAGTTGTCGCAGGCTAACGCTACGTATCGACGCGTTTGGACGCGACCATGTCCTTTCTCTTCGGTGCCATGCCCCCAATTTGAAAAGTCCTTGTAATTGAGCCACTCCGTTACATCGAAGAATTCCTTGACCTTGTCGCTCAACGTGCCCTGATTTCCCTTGAGTCCCATGACGTAGTCGGCGCCTTTTCCCACTATCACTTTGGCGATCTCTTTTTGGCATCCCATGGCATCGAGCGTGACGGTGCTGCCTTTCAGATCCAGCGCTGCGATCAGTTCCGGAATCGCGGTGATTTCATTGGACTTCTCGTCCGTCTTCAATTGCCCTAACGTCAGACCGTGACCGCACACAAAAGCACTGACCATGTGAATGGCTTTGCTTCCCACAGCGCCGGTGATGGGACCCACGCGCCGTTTTTCCGTCGATGGCGACGATCTGTCCTTCGAGGGAGGGACAGAGACCGCTCATCCACCTGATAAAGCAAGCTTGAAATGTCACACTGTCCAAGGCCGCAAATACACGGCTAATCGTGTCATGAGAGGGAATTCCGTTCTTGACCTCGACAAATTGTCTGAGCCAGTCTTCCCTTTCCTTACCCCACTCCTCGATCGATTCGGCGGGTAGCAGCGGCGTATTACTACACCACCGCCCCCTCAGAACGAAGCGTGCCACTTTCGCGGCACTTCGCTCAAGCCTTTCAAAGCCCCTTGGTAGGAGCCGGTTTCGTCACTGTCATTCCAAGGCTATGAATCTGATTGTGGCATGTCGGGTGGACCATCACGAGATTCTGGACTGCGTTGTTTCCACCGTCTATCCGACGGACGATATGGTGAACATGCCATCCCGTTTCCTTGGTAATGCGCTGGCCACACACGATGCACGCACCTTGTTGGTCAAACCATAAGCGAATGAGCTTCTTGCGTCCGGCAAGGGCATTGAACATCTTCAGACCGATGCGGTCTTCGAAGTAGATTTCCCATGCCGGATCAAAAGGGTTTGCCTCAGACTTGATTTTCGTGTGTCGCCGGATCGGAATGTCAGAGGTCCGCCACAGGATCATCATCATCGGTTTTCCATCTGATTGGTGTTTATCGCTTGTAGCCGTAAAGACCCAACTTCGGCCATCTCTACAATGGAAGTACCTATGTTTGATCCAGTCCTTTCGCTTGTTTGGATGTCGGCGGCAACACCATTGCCACAACACTCGCCATATCTGCGAATCGACTACGTTGAAGACTTTTTTCGAGACGACGTGCCGGTGATAGTTTGCCCAGCCTTTGATCATCGGATTGAGTAGCCTGATCAGATTAATCTGAGTGGCTGTCCAGTTATCTTTGATGGTTGTGCGAACTTTCGCGAGGAATGCCTGCACATTCGTTTTCGACGGTTTGATCAACAGCTTGCCGTTGTACTTGCGAATGTTCTGCCCTAAAAAGTCGAACCCTTCCGCTATGTGGGTGATCCTGGTCTTTTCCGGCGAGAGCCGTAATCCTCTCTCACGCATGAAGCTTTCCACCGCCGGCATGACTTCCTTTTCCAGCATCTCTCGCGAGGTGCCGGTAATGATGAAGTCATCGGCGTATCTTATGAAATTCATCTTGGTGCCAATGCGCTTGCCGTCCACATTGCGTCTCTTCCCGCAGACTTGTTCCAGCCTTTTCTGTAGACCGTCCAAGGTCCAGTTTGAAAGCGCCGGTGAAATAATGCCGCCCTGGGGCGTCCCAGCCTCTGTAGGGAAAAGCCGTCGATTTTCGATATATCCTGCCTTCAGCCATTTCTGGAGGATCGCTTTGTCCATCGGGACGTTCGCAAGCAACCAGTCATGGGAGATTTTGTCGAAGCATGCCTCGATGTCGCCCTCTAAAATCCACTCCGGTGCATATCGGTTTGCCAGCACAGTGAAGCACTGTTCGATTGCATCGGCCGTGGATCGTTCTGGACGAAATCCGTAGGAATGCGGGTCCGCCATGGTTTCCGAGATGGGCGCCAATGCGAGCAGATACAACGCCTGCTGTGCTCTGTCGACCATACAAGGAATACCGAGCGGTCTCAGCTTCCCATTCTTCTTCGGTATGGAGATTCGTCGCAGTGGTTGTGGTACATAGCCGCGTCGAACCAGTGCTTCGATGGCTTGATACTTGGCGTCAGGAGTAGACCATGTGACCTTGTCCACTCCCGCAGTCTTCTTACCTTGGTTTTCAGTCACTCGTCTAACGGCGAGTGCTTTGCCGCTAAACGAATGGGTCAGCAGCCATTGCAAGGCCTTCACCTTGCCCCAGCAGCCTTCCTTCGTCGCCTTGACAATACGCGCCTGCAGCCTTTTGACTTCAAGATGACACCTGGCCCAGTCGATCCCGTGCCAATGTCCCCCGTCGCCGGAGGGCGCACCAGCGAATACTGCTTTCGCCGTCATTTGCCTTCCTCCTGTAAAGGTTCGTCAAACTCTCTTGTCAAGAAAGACCAGATCGAAGTCTGCCCGCTTTCGCGTGGAATGATGTCGCCTTTCGGCTCAATCCCTATCCGCGCCATTACAGCGCGGCATTCGCGTTTTCGATCGTCCTCTATCCGCACTTCCAACAGCGTTCCTTGCGGTTCGCCTGCCCGAGGGCAGAAATACGGACTTACCATGTTCCGCTCTGGTTACACGAATAGCTTAGGCCCTACCTGTCCCCCGGTGATCAAATGTTCCTGTGCTCGCAGACTGGATCGAGCAGCCGATCACATGCCTTTTGGCTCAAGCCTGTCAGCATCTTTGGCTTGTTAATGGTGACGAGGTTTCTCAGTAGTTCATATCCATTGGCCATCCTATTCAGCCTAGCGCCCCAGCCGCCCGATGCTGGCAGCTGTCAGGTTGGCTTCACAGCTTTCCTTGCTCTTGCGAAGGGCTACATTGTTCCAGTGGCTTTGAACCCGGTCGTTACCAACCGCGCCCACACCGGTAGGCTATCGTTGAGGAAACAACGAGTCTCACTACCCTTTCGGGTGAGACAGTAACTAAAGCGACTTTCCATGTCGCACCCAGTCGTCCATGCCGCAAAGTACCGCCCACAGCGTCAGGCACAGGATTCCAACCGGTGCGTCGTCCTCCCAATCACGCGTGGATCGCGCATGCCTTCAAAACACTCCTTCAAGCCCTCGTAATCGACTCGCATTTCCACTCGGCCCCCATGCAAAGGGGATAGTGAACGCGCTTTTCTGCTCGTTCACAAGCCGTTATGCAAGCTCTTGATAGTTAACAAGTTTTGATGCGGTTGCCCTGCCACATATCGGCGATGTAATTTACAGCAAAGTCGGTCGCGCGCTTGCGCGTCGGCGCCCAACGACAAGCGAGAAATGTCGTACGGGCTCCGGCCTTAAATAAGCTGAAAGCCGAAGCCAGTAAAATGCCAGGTTAGTATTTCAACCTACCGTTTTCGGCAGTAGCTCATTTTTTCTCACACCGGAATTTGTGAGACGGGACGCTAGCATGGCGTCGGGATGGTACCTCCCTATATCCTTCAGGCCACGCCAGCACGCGGACCGGTAACGACCATTCCACATAGCGGCACTCGAAACAATGCAATTTGCGCAGTCTTTTCGAGTGCGGGCACAGTGATATTTATCTTAATCCGAAGACGCCGCGCGTACATCCCAAAATTGCATTCCGCGAAGAAACTATCTCAAAATTGTTAATCGACAATAGATTATTTATTGATAAGACGTAAACGTTTCGATAGTGTTACGTCGTCAACTTGCAATATCGCAATTTGACACTTTCGGACGGAGCACTCCACGCAATGGAATCGAAGGATTTAAGCAAGGACAACTTCTTCTGGGCATTGCAGGGCATCTGCGCGCTGCATCGCAAGCCATTCTCCATCGAATTAGGTCATCAGCAATTGGCTGCTCCTTATACCGTGGACTCCTTTACGCGCGCTGCACATGCTTACGGCTTTGACGCGACATTGGGTAAATGCAAAGTAAGTAAGTTGTACAAGGAATCCTTTCCCCTGGTCGTTTGGCTGACCCCCAAGGCGTCCGCGGTCCCTGACTCCGATGGCGCGGCGGCGCAGCGCCCTGCGGTAACGCCGGCACTGCTGCTGCAAGCCGATAGCGCAAACGTGCTGGTCGTCGAGCCCGGCGATGCAACCCCGGCTACTATTTCCCTCAGTGAATTCAGCTCGCGTTACTGCGGCCGAATCGCCCGCATCATCCCCCAAGGCAATCCCGGCACGGACCCTGACAGTGAAGCCGAAGCGCGTCAAAGTCGCAAATTCGGCTTCAGCTGGTTCATCCCGGAGCTGTTGAATCACAAAAAGCTGTGGCAGGAAGTGCTGATTGCATCGTTCGTAATCCAGTTGATCGCTCTTGCGACGCCGCTGTTTTCGCTAGCGAT
>JAQGMD010000216.1 GCA_028292565.1 Burkholderia sp.
CGCGCAAATGGCGATGATGACGGGCGCAATGATGGAGAATGGAATACGCAGGATGGAAGCAAACAGCGGTACCGTGGTGAGCACAACGACCAGGCCGACCAGGTTTCCCAGGTACATGCTGGCAATCAGGCCCCAGACAAAGTCCTTCTGCTCGACAAACAGCAGCGGGCCGGGTTGCAGCCCCCATATCAATAGCCCGCCAAGCAGCACCGCGGCGGTGGGCGAGCCCGGAATGCCAAGCGCGAGCATCGGCAATAGCGCGCTGGTGCCGGCGGCGTGCGCGGCGGTTTCGGGGGCTGCCACGCCTTCCAGCTGGCCGGTGCCAAATTTCGCCCCATCCCGAGACATTTTCTTGGCTATGCCATAGCTCATGAAGGAAGCCGGCGTCGCGCCGCCCGGCGTGATCCCCATCCAGATCCCGATCAGCGAACTCCTGATGTAAGTCATCCAATAAGCGGGCAACTTCTTCCATGTTTCCAACACTACCTTCGGGCTGATCCTGGCCTTCTTGCCGCTGAAGTTCAGCCCCTCTTCCATCGACAACAGGATTTCGCCGATCCCGAACAACCCGATCACCGCGATCAGGAAATCGAAACCGCGCATCAGTTCCGTCATGCCAAACGTCAGGCGGATCTTGCCGGTCACCATATCCATGCCGACGGCGGCGAGCGCAAAGCCGAGCGCCATGGACGCCAGTGTCTTGAATGGCGAGCCCTTGCCCATGCCGACAAAGCTACAGAACGTCAGCAGATACACGGCGAAAAACTCGGGTGGGCCGAACTTCAATGCAAATTCGGCCACCATCGGCGCCAGGAAGGTGATCATGACGACAGCGACCAGCGCACCGATGAAAGACGATGTAAATGCAGTGGCAAGCGCTTCCCCTGCACGCCCTTGCTGCGCCATCGGATAGCCGTCAAAGGTCGTCGCGACTGACCACGGCTCGCCAGGTATATTGAACAGTATCGAGGTGATCGCGCCACCGAACAACGCCCCCCAATAGATACACGACAACATGATGATGGCGGAGGTCGGGGGCATCGCGAACGTGAGGGGCAGCAGGATCGCCACTCCGTTGGCGCCGCCAAGCCCGGGCAGAACACCAATCAAAACCCCGAGTACGATCCCCGCCAGCATGAGCAGCGTGTTCATTGGGGTCAGTACGACGGCAAATCCCTGGAACAACGCGCTGATTTCGTCCATGACGCAGTCTCCTTCTTATTCGGTTGAGTGGGCAGTGACCAGGGCAGGCAGCACCCATTCAATAGCCGAGGAATCTCAACGGATCGAGCGCGCCCTTGTACAACGGGACCTTGAACCACACCTCAAACATGAGGAAGAGGACGATGTTGACCGCCAGGCCTGCGGCAATGCCCTTGATCCAGGCGTACTTGCCGAGAAAGATCATGAACAGCGCGATATAGACTGCGGAAGCCAGATAGATGCCGACCAGTTCGATGCCGAGAACATAGAACAGCGCCGGTATCAGCACTGCCATCACGCGCTTGAACTGCGTGGTATCGACAAACGGCTGGGCGTTTTTCTTTTTGTTTCGCAGGCATTCGTACAGGATCCCCGCACTGGAGATGATCAGGATGAGGCCGAGATAGAACGGAAAGTAGCCGGCCCCCGGCCCATCCGCGGCCCATCGTGCGCCTATCTTCACGCTGCCGAAGGCGACCAGCAAGCCGAGCACCATAAGAACGGCCGCAACCGCTGCCTCCACCATATAGGTAGGCACTCCCACGCGGCTTTCGCCGGTGGATTCGTCGATCTGTTTCATGAAGAAGTCTCCTGCCAAAATCGTTTTTATCTTGTTATGAGCCAGCACACCGGTGCAGGAGCGACCGCAAAGGGGTCACTCCCGCCCATGGCAAGACTGCGCTAATTGGCCAGGAATCCGGCTTCTTTCATCAGGGTGCGATGCGCTTCTTCAGCCTGGCCCAGCCACTTGGTGTAATCGGCGCCGGTCATGAAGGTCTGGTTGAAGGCGCCTTTCTCCATGTAGTCTTTCCACTCCGGCGTCGCGCGGACCTTCTGGAGCAGGTCGATATAGAAGTTCTTTTGCTCAGCGGTCACGCCCGGCGGCATGAAGATGCCGCGCAGCATCACGTAATCGCTCGGCACGCCGGCTTCCTTGCAGGTCGGAATATCATTCCAGGACTGGGTTTCGGTGATTTTCGCTTTGTACGGCATGCGTTCATTATCGAACACGCACAGAGGCCGAAGTTTTCCGGCTCGCCATTGGGACACGGCTTCGATCGGATTGTTGACGCTGGAGTTGATATGCCCGCCCACCAGCTGCACTGCAACATCCCCGCCGCCCTTGAATGGAACGAAGATGAACTTGGTGCCGGTCGCTTTCTCCAGTCCTACGGTGAGAATCTGATCTTCCTGTTTGGAGCCAGTGCCGCCCATTTTGAACTTGTTCGGCCCGGCCTCCTTCACCGCCGCAGTGTAGTCTTTCGCAGACTTGTAGGGGGTATCTGCATTGACCCATAATACGAATTGGTCGAGCGCCAGCATGGCGACCGGCGTCAGCTCCTTCCAATTAAAAGGTACGCCGGTCCCCATCGGCGTGGTAAACAAATTGGACAAGGTAATGACGATCTTGTGCGGATTGTTTTGCGCGCTTTTGATATCCAGGAACGCTTCTGCGCCCGCACCACCCGACTTGTTGACGACGACCATCGACTGCTTCATCAAATTGTGTTTGACGATAATGTTCTGAATCAGCCGCGCCATCTGGTCGGCGCCACCTCCGGTGCCGGCCGGTACCACGAACTCCACTGGCCGGGTCGGTTCCCACGCAGCCAATACCGGAAATGCCGTGAAGGTGGCTATCGCTGCAAGCGCGCCGCCGGCCAGACGCGATCCGCCACCTCTCCACTTCGAACTGAGAATCTCGCTCATGTCATCTCCTCGTATTTTCTTTAGCGCCAAGCATTCCGGAACTGTGAGCAGAGCCGTTCTTGACGTGGTCATTTTTGATTGACGTAACCATGGAGCCGTTAAACAACCGGCACGAAAATAGTGCGCTTCTCTGGCCGAAATTCCCTTGACCGCACTCAATTTTTTGATTTTTCTTAAACGGTCGATCCAGGAATCTGGTAAGACCTTAAGTAGACAAACGAGGGGCCGCACCCCGCCGAGCAATGCGGCGCTGCAGCATGTCGCGGGGACGGTCGGGACCGCGCGGATGTGAAAGTGGTGTGTCAGACTCCGACCTGGGCTCGATGTAGCACTGCCCAATCAAGCTTGGGCGGCTTGCAAGCGGTCATCGGCGCGGGCGACTATTTTTTCCGCGCCTGATGGTTGAGTTTGCACGGCGTCACGAGGGCGTCACGCTTAACCGCTCTGTCCACAATCGCGAAGAGCTATTGGGCCAACTGGAACACAATCTGACCTACCTCGCTGTCATAGTGCGTCCGCATCAGAACATGGACACGGTGAACGAGTCTTTTGCACCCCACCCTTACGTCATCGTGGCCGCGCCTGACCACCCTCTTGCCCTGAGAAAGCGAATTCCCCTGGATGAGATCGTGCGCCAACCTTTTGTGGTCCGGGAAAAGAGATCGGACACCTGGAATTCAATGAAAGAAGGCTTCACCCGGCACATCGCAAACCTGAACATCGCGATGGAAATCAAAAGCACGGAAACCATTAAACAGGCCGTCATTGCCGGTATGGGAATCAGTTTTTTGTCAGCCCATACTATTAACCTCGAACTGAGAACGGGCACGCTGGTTGTGCTCGATGTCGAGGGTTTTCCCCTGATGCTGAGTTGGTACCTCGTGCACCGCCGGGAAAAGCGACTGCCACCGGTGGCGCTGGCATTCAAGGAGTTCCTGTTGAACGAGGGCGAGGCGTTCATTCGGCAGATTACCCATTTTTATGCAGGTCAACTTGACATGATAGGCTCTTCGAAGAGCAATTAAGGGCCCGCGCAGTAATGAGTTGTGCATTTTGGCGGTCGTAGCGGGATGCAATGTCAGGGGGCCGCCTAGGTGCGCCCGACCCGCCGCAGTGCGAGCACTGCCAGGGGCGGGCAACACGTTCGCGAGCGACGAAACAAGTCAGGCTCTCTGCAGTGCGCCCGCTACGACCAGCAAAAATGCCAACTTATTGCTGCGCGGGTCCTAAGACCGGCGGACTGACCTGGAGGGAATATGGTGTCGAAAAATGAACGATACACCGCTGTTGGAACAACATGCCAGGACATACTCGAATGCATGTCCGAAGCACTGATTTTTGCGGACCTGCAAGGCGTCATCCGGATATGGAACCCGGGCGCCGAATACCTGTTCGGCTATACCGCCGATGAAGCTGTCGGCCAGAACCTGAATCTCATTATTCCCGAACATTTACGCGACGCGCACTGGCAAGGATTTCATCGCGCCATCAGTCAGGGCTCCACCTCTCACGGAAGAACTTCCAGCATCACACGCTCGCTGCATAAGGCTGGCAAGCAACTTTACGTGGACATGAGCTTTGCGGTTGTAAGAAACCAGGCCGGGGAAACGACCGGATCTACAGCGGTTGCCCGCGACGCCACGGAGCGGTATCTGGAGGAAAAAAGACTTAGGCAGCAGCTAGCCGCATTAACGGCAAAGCCATCGAAATAGAAGGGGCACGAAGTGGCCCCTGGCGACTGTCCATGGCTAGCGGCAATATTTTCTACGTCGCCTCAGTCCTGTCGAATTTCGTTCCCTCGGCTGTTGTAGGAAATTGCCTACGCGCACCGCCGTTTTCCGAACGCGTATTCATCCTTTCGCTGATATCTATCCGACAACCAAATTGACATAATTCAATTGTTGATCGCCGATAAGAAATGCTTACGAAGCGATCGCTTTAATGCTCACGTTTAAGAAAACACAAAAGGGAAAATCGTCATGCTGACTATGCAACCGTTGGAAACCAAATCCTCTTCGATTCCGACTGGGACACCACCTGTTGCGGGTAGCGGCTGGCAGCGTCACCGCAAGCTGTGGTCGAACCTGAAAGAAGTCTGCGACCAGTTGTCCATCACTGCTCCGGCTTCCGTGTTAGACGAAGCAACGCTTTTTCAGCACGTCCAGTTCAAGGCGGGACAACGCATCCACACGATCGGCCAGGCATTCGACATGCTCTACGTCGTCAATTCCGGTTTCCTGAAGACGGTCATGGTGGACGAGTCCGGGAATGAACAGATCCTGGCGTTTCCGATGAAGGGTGACTTGTTTGGCATCGACGGCATCCACAGCAAACAGTTCACCTCCGAAACGGTGGCATTGTCCGAGTGCGACGTTATCCTCGTTCCATTCAAAACATTTACTGCACTGGGACGCATGCACGGTGATCTGGAAACGGCGATCTATGGCGTGATGAGCCGTGAGCTGGTGCGGGAACAAGCGATGATCAGCTCGCTGGCCACCCTGAGCGCGGAAGCGCGCGTCGCACGTTTCCTGGCCTTCCTTTCGGAGCGTTATACCCAGATGGGCTATTCGGGCACGCAGTTCAATCTGCGCCTGACTCGTCATGAAATCGGAAATTATCTCGGACTGACGCTGGAGACCGTAAGCCGCACGCTGTCTGCCTTCAATGCAATCGGACTGATCTCGATCGAACAAAAGTCCGTTGTTCTCAATGACCTTCCTGCGCTGAAGACGCTGCGTCGCCTCCCTCCGTCCCAGACACGTTCGAAGATGAAAGAAGAGAAAGAAGCGGCGCAGCTGGCTGAAGCATGATCGGCGCG
>JAQGMD010000221.1 GCA_028292565.1 Burkholderia sp.
GACAGCATCCATCGTTCGCAATGCAGCATACAGATCATGCGCATAACCGTCGGGCGTCGGCGCGAGTTCCAGCTGTGCCACGACATTCAACGCCGGCGGGCTGGCGCGGCGTATGAGCGCAACCCGCCGCCCGAGGGAGCTGAGTTGAAGGAGTATGTCAGGCACGCGTTCACGTTCAATCAGCGCGACCGGAGTTCCCGGGGCGTAGTGCGCTTCAAGAGTGCCTGATGCACGCGGCGCGGCAGCATCGGGGAGGAGAGGCGCCATGCCAATGACCTCGGCAATCCGCGCCGCGCTCAGTTGCCCGGGACGCAGCAGCACCGGACCATAGGTGTCCATGCGCGACAAATCGAGTATCGTCGATTCGATCCCTACTTCACTCGGCCCGCCATCGAGTATGTAATCCACCAGATTGTCGGGTCCCGCACCAAACTCATCACGCACGTGTTGCGCAGTGGTCGGGCTGACATGACCGAACTTGTTGGCCGATGGGGCGGCCACCCCCCCATTACCGCCTCTGAATGTCTGAAGCAACGCTCGTGCAACAGGATGCGACGGGCAACGCAATCCAACCGAATCCTGGCCACCCGAAACCGCGCCGGGAATGTGGGCGGCACGCTTGAGGATCAGTGTCAGCGGGCCGGGCCAGAAGGCGTCAATCAGCTTGGGCGCTTCTTTCGGAATTGCTGCCGCCCAGTAGCCGATATCGGCCTCCGGCGCCAGATGCACGATCACCGGATGGTTGGACGGCCGGCCTTTGGCGGCATAGATTTGGGCTACAGCCGCAGGATTTTCCGCATCGGCGCCCAAGCCATAGACCGTCTCGGTCGGAAAGGCGACCAGCCCGCCCTGCTCAAGCTTGAGAGCTGCGGCACGAATAGCGGGCCAATCGAGGTTTACGTCAGGCATATCTGGGTGCAGTCCGTCGAATTACGCTGCGATGCGGAGGATGTCGCAAGCGGCGAGCAGGCTCGCTTGTGCCTGCTGCAGCGTCGGCGCGACGAAGGTAACATGGCCCATCTTGCGGCCACGCCTCGCGTCGTCTTTGCCGTACAGGTGCAGGTTCGCACCCGGCAATGCCAGCACCTTGTCCCAGGCTGGTTCGCGCGGTTCGTCGGTATCGCCCTCGAACCAGATATCGCCGAGGATGTTGAGCATGACCGCCGGCGAATGCTGGCGCACGTCGCCCAGCGGCAACCTGGCCATCGCGCGTACCTGTTGCGCAAACTGGCTGGTGATACAGGCGTCGATCGTGTAATGGCCGCTGTTATGCGGACGCGGCGCCATTTCATTGACCACCAGCGAGCCATCCTCGAGCACGAAGAATTCGATGCAAAGGACGCCGACATATCCAAGCTGCGTAATGATCGCAAGCGCCGCTGCCTGCGCCCTGCTCGCGCACTGGGTGGAGACGTTGGGACTGGGCACGGTGGTGGTGAACAGGATGCCGTCGCGATGAACGTTTTCTGCGATCGGGTAGACCGCCGATTGGCCATCGGCGCCGCGTGCTGCCAGCACCGATATTTCATATGCCAGCGGCAGCATCTTTTCCAGCACGCACGCAACGCCTTTCATTCCCTCGAACGCGGCATGCGCCTCCTCGCGGGTACGAACCCGGACCTGCCCCTTGCCGTCATAGCCGAGGCGCACTGTCTTCAGGATTCCCGGCAAGAGGTCATCGGGAATGCTCTCGGTGTCAGTTGTTGATGCGATGACCTTGTACGGCGCGGGCATCACGCCGGAGACGGCAGCGCATTCGGTAAAGAAGCGCTTTTCCTCGACGCGGTCCTGTGCGATCGAAACGCATTGCGCAGAGGGCGCAACGAAGGTGCGCGACGACAGGAACGCGAGGCTCTGTGCCGGAACGTTTTCAAACTCCGTGGTGACCGCAACGCATTGCAGCGCAAGTTCGGCCAGCGCGGCTTCGTCCGTGTAGTCGGCGCTAAGCAGATGATCGGCTGCATGGCCGGCGGGACAATCGCGCGCCGGTTCCAGTACCGCGACCTTGTATCCCATTGCCTGGGCGGCATGCGCGAACATGCGGCCTAATTGGCCGCCGCCCATGACGCCAAGCCAGGTGGGTGGCGATGCGGAAGGTATGTATGGCTGATGCTTGTTCGTCATGCTGGCTTATGCCGGTAATTTCATTGCGAGGGCGGCTTGTGTCTGCTTCGCTCGGTATTCCTCGAGGCGCGCCGCCAGGGCGTCATCCGTGGCGGCAAGGATCGCGATTGCGGTCAATGCGGCATTTGCCGCGCCCGCCTCACCGATGGCGAAGGTCGCGACAGGTATGCCTTTCGGCATCTGGACGATCGATAGCAGCGAGTCTTCGCCACGCAGGTATTTCGACGGAACCGGGACGCCGAGCACCGGGACGATGGTCTTCGCCGCGACCATTCCTGGCAGGTGGGCGGCACCGCCGGCACCCGCGATGATCGCGCGCAGCCCGCGCTGGCGCGCCGCTTCCGCATACGCGAACATCTGGTCCGGCATGCGGTGCGCGGAGATGACCTGGGCTTCGTGTGGAATACCAAAGTCCTTCAGCATCGCGACGGCATGCTGCATCACTTCCCAGTCTGAGGAAGAACCCATGATCACGCCGACCAGCGGCGCGCTTGCGAGTGCCTGGTCCGCCATGTCAGTCCTTCAGGGTCTCACCGGTCAGGCGCTCGAGCGCCTCGCGGTATTTCGCACCGGTTTTCTCGACCACGTCAGCCGGCAATGCCGGTGCGGGCGCGGTCTTTTTCCAATGGGTGAGTGTTTCAAGATAATCGCGCACGAACTGCTTGTCGAACGACGGTGGCGACATGCCCGGTGCATAGGAATCCGCAGGCCAGAAGCGGGAAGAATCGGCGGTCAGCACTTCATCCATCAGGTGCAGCGTGCCGTTTTCATCCAGCCCGAACTCGAACTTCGTGTCAGCGATGATGATGCCGCGCGTTGCGGCATAGTCGGCGGCGGTCTGGTACAGCTTGATGCTGACGTCGCGCATTTTAGCGGCAAGCTCCTTGCCGATGCACTTTTCCATTTCGGCGAAGCTGATGTTCTCGTCGTGCTCGCCGATATCGGCCTTGGCCGCCGGCGTGAAGATCGGTGTAGCCAGTTTGTCGGCCTGGCGCAGGCCGGTTGGCAACGAGATGCCGCAAATGGCGCCGGTCTCCTGATAGTCCTTCCAACCCGAGCCGATGATATAGCCGCGCACCACCGCTTCGACCAGGATCGGTTTCAGTCGTTTGGCGACAACCGCGCGACCGCGCACTTGCGACGCTTCTTCCGGGCTGACGACGCTTTCCGGCGCGATGCCAGTCAGGTGGTTCGGCACAACGCCTGCCAGTTTCTCGAACCAGAAGTCGGACATCTGGTTGAGCACCCTGCCCTTGCCGGGAATCGGTTCGTTCATCACCACGTCGAACGCGGAAAGGCGATCGCTGGTTACGATCAGGATTTTGTCGTCACCGACGGCATAGTTGTCGCGCACCTTGCCGCGGCCGAGCAGCGGCAACGAGGTGATGGTGGATTGATAAAGACTGTTCATGAGGTTTCCAGAAAGCTAAACCGGCGGGTGTCTTAAACACGCCGCCGGCCGATTGGTTGGCTTTCAGGACCAGCGCGGGCCCTGAGCCTGTTACTGCGTAATTTTACTGCACGATCTGCGAGAGTTCGCCTTTTTTGTATTTTTCTGCAATCTTTTCGAGTGAAACCGGCTTGATCTTTGGCCCCTGCCCTTCGCAGCCGAATGACAGGAAACGCGACTTGACGACCTTCATGGCCGCTTCACGCGCCGGCTTCAGGTAATCGCGCGGGTCGAACTTGGACGGGTTCTCCATCAGGTAGCGGCGAATGGCGCCGGTCATTGCAAGACGGATATCGGTGTCGATATTGATCTTGCGCACGCCATGCTTGATGCCTTCCTGGATTTCTTCCACCGGCACGCCATAGGTTTCTTTCATGTCGCCGCCGAATTCGCGGATCTCGGCCAGCAGTTCTTGCGGCACCGACGATGAACCGTGCATCACGAGGTGGGTGTTCGGAATGCGCGCGTGGATCTCCTTGATGCGCTGGATCGCGAGTATATCGCCGGTCGGCTTGCGCGAGAATTTGTAGGCGCCGTGCGAAGTGCCGATTGCAATCGCAAGTGCGTCGCACTGGGTCAGCTTGACGAAGTCCGCTGCCTGGCTAACGTCGGTCAGCAGCTGTTCGCGGGTCATGGTGCCTTCCGCGCCGTGGCCGTCTTCCTTGTCGCCCTTCATGGTTTCGAGGGAACCGAGCACGCCCAACTCGGCTTCCACCGTCACGCCGATCGCGTGGGAGAATTCGACCACCTTGCGCGAGACTTCAACGTTGTATTCATAGCTGGCGACCGACTTGCCGTCTTCCATCAGCGAGCCGTCCATCATCACCGAGGTGAAACCGGATTTGATCGCTGCCATGCAGACTGCGGGAGATTGGCCGTGATCCTGGTGCATCACCACCGGGACATGGGGATAGGCTTCGACCGCGGCTGAGATCAGGTGCCGCAGGAATGCTTCGCCGGCATATTTGCGGGCGCCTGCAGAGGCTTGCATGATCACCGGCGCGCCGACTTCATCGGCAGCCTGCATGATCGCTGTGACTTGCTCGAGATTGTTGACGTTGAATGCCGGCAGGCCGTAACCGTTTTCAGCGGCGTGGTCGAGCAATTGACGCATTGATACGAGAGGCATGATGGTTCTCCAAAACAATAGAAATTAATATTCGCCGATCTTCATGATCTTGAGTGCGTTTGTACCGCCGGTCTGGCCCATGGGCTCGCCCCAGGTTACGACTATCATGTCACCTTTTTGCACAACACCTTTAGCCAAAAGCAAATCCTGGGCCGCCTTCAGCACAGCATCGCGGTCGGTGGATTGAGCCAGTTCAAAGGTCGTGACGTTTCGGAACAGCGCCGTTTTACGGTGGGTAGCCAGGCTCGGCGTCATGGCGTAAATCGGAATGTCGATATTGTGTCGGCTCATCCATAACGCGGTCGAGCCCGATTCCGTTAGCGCGGCGATGGCCTTCACCCTCAGGTGGTAAGCGGTGAACAGTGCGCCATAGGCAATCGATTGGTCGATGCGGGCAAACACCACATTCAGGAAATCCGCATCCAGCTTCACGATATCGGATTTTTCCGCTTCGAGGCAGATGGCGGACATCGCTTCCACCGTTTCAATCGGGTACTTGCCCGATGCGGTTTCAGCCGACGTCATCACGGCGTCGGTGCCGTCCAATACCGCATTGGCCACGTCCGAAACCTCGGCGCGGGTCGGCACGGCATTGACGATCATGGATTCCATCATTTGCGTCGCAGTAATAGCGAGCTTGTTAGATGCGCGGGCCATCTTGATCATGCGTTTCTGTAGCGCGGGCACGGCCGCATTGCCGACTTCCACCGCGAGGTCGCCGCGCGCGACCATGATGCCGTCCGATGCGTCGAGGATCTCCTGCAGCGCCGGGATAGCCTCGGCCCGCTCGATTTTTGCGATCATCTGCGGCTTGTGCTTGCTCGAGTCGCCGGCGATATTGGCCAGCTGGCGGGCCATGATCATGTCGGTCGCACTCTTCGGGAAAGAAACGGCGAGATAGTCAGCCTGGAAACTCATCGCGGTCCTGATGTCCTCCATGTCCTTGGCGCTCAATGCCGGCGCGGACAAACCGCCCCCCAATCGATTGATGCCCTTATTGTTGGACAGTTCACCGCCGATCCTGACGGTCGTATGGATTGCGCTGCCGACTACCTTGTCGACCACCAACACGATCAAACCGTCGTTCAGCAACAGCACGTCCGCCGGCTTCAGGTCACGCGGCAGTTCCTTGTAGTCGAGTCCGACTTGCGCGTTGTTGCCCAATTCGCAGTTCGCGTCGAGGATAAACTTGCTGCCGTTCTCGAGATTGATCTTGCCGTTCTCGAACTTCCCGACGCGAATCTTCGGTCCTTGCAGGTCGGCCATGATCGCGACTTCACGTCCGCAAAGTGCGGCAGCTTCGCGTACGAGCTTGGCACGATCAATATGGTCCTGGGCTTTGCCATGCGAGAAGTTCAGTCGCACCACATCAACCCCTGCGGTGATCATGCGGGTGAGCGTGTCGAGATCGCTCGATGCGGGTCCGATGGTGGCGACGATTTTAGTTGCTCTTCTCAGCATCATTACTAGCCTTTATGAACTTCAGCGTTGGCTGCATGCGCGGTTGGCATGCAGCCGGAATCTCAGGAGATTACTTCGAGCGTTGCAGCAGGATGTCCACTGCGGGCAGCGTTTTACCTTCCAGGAATTCCAGGAAAGCACCGCCACCGGTGGAAATATACCCGACCTTGTCGGCAATGTTGTACTTGGCAATAGCCGCCAGCGTATCGCCACCCCCGGCAATCGAGAATCCACTGGATTCCGCAATCGCCAGCGCCAGCGTTTTGGTGCCTTCGCCGAACTGGTCGAATTCGAACACGCCGACCGGGCCATTCCATACGATGGTGCCGGCGGTGCTGATCTGGGTCGACAGCTGCGCTGCCGTTTTCGGTCCGATATCGAGGATCATGTCGTCGTCGGCCACATCCTTCACGTCCTTGACGGTAGCGGCTGCGGTCGGCGAAAACTCTTTCGCGCAGACGACGTCGACCGGGATCGGCACCGATGCGCCGCGCGCGGCCAGCATGTCGATGATGGCTTTCGCATCGCCAACCAGTTCTCTTTCCGCGAGTGATTTGCCGATATTCAGGCCGGATGCCAGCATGAAAGTGTTGGCAATACCGCCGCCGACGATCAGATTGTCGACCTTGTCGGCCAGCGACTTCAGGATGGTCAGCTTGGTGGAGACCTTGGAACCGGCGACGATGGCCACCAATGGGCGAGCCGGCTGGCCGAGGGCTTTGCCGAGCGCGTCGAGTTCTGCCGCCAGCAGCGGGCCGGCACAGGCAACCGGCGCGAATTTGGCGATGCCATGGGTGGTTGCCTCTGCGCGGTGCGCGGTACCGAATGCGTCATTGACGTAAACGTCGCACAGCTTGGCCATCTTTTGCGCGAGCTCGTCGCTGTTCTTCTTCTCGCCTTTGTTGACGCGGCAGTTCTCCAGCAATACCACCTGGCCCGGCGCGACATCGACGCCGTCAACCCAGTTCTGCTTCAACTCGACCGGCTGGCCCAGCAATTCGGACATACGCTTTGCGATTGGCGCCAATGTATCTTCCGGCTTGAATTCGCCTTCGGTGGGACGGCCCAGGTGCGATGTGACCATCACCGCCGCGCCGGCTTTCAGCGCCTGCTGGATGGCGGGGACTGATGCACGTATGCGGGTGTCTTCCGTAATGTTGCCGGCGTCGTCTTGCGGGACGTTGAGATCGGCTCGGATGAAAACGCGTTTGCCTTGAAGTTGGTTACGGGCGATCAGGTCACTCAGTCGATTGAAATGCATGGTTGCCGTGCAAATATTAAGAAGATGGAAAGGCCGCTATTTTACCGCACCGCATTATTGCGAAATACAGTTTTGATCAAGCAATCGTCATAAAACCAGCCGCAGAACCGTGAATAACGCCATACCGACGATGATGGTTTCGAGCAGGCGGCGAGTGGCGAAGAAAAACAATGCGGCGCCGATGCCGGCAAGGAGCTTCGGATTCATCAGGCTCATGCTGATCGTGCCCCCGGTCGACACGAGATCCGGGATGACTACAGCCGCCAGTGCGGTCGCCGGGGCATATCGCAGAGCATGCTGCACCTTGGGCGGCAGCTTGACCGCATTCCCCAGAATGAAGAAGGAGCCGCGCGTCAGGAGGGTGGCCAGAGTTAGCAAAATGATAGTAATCCAGACATCGGCCGCGCTCATAGTTCTTCCTTCTTTTTGTCCAGGATGGTGTCGACCGCCATGGCGGCGACCATGCCGATAATGACCGCGACCAGCAGGCCCAGTCGATACGGCAGATTCAGCGTGAGCACCGATACGATGCCGGCCACGATCACCCCGGTCAATGCCGCGGCGTTGACGATGAGGGGAATCAGGAGGGTTAGCAAGGCCAGCGTACCGGCAAAGCCCACGCCCCAGCTCTCGGGAATCTGGCTTGCCAGCAGGATGCCTGCGACCGAGCCCACTTGCCATGCCAGCCAGTTCGGATAGCCGATGCCTGTGAAAAAGCCGACCTTGCCCTCTGGACGGTGGAGAGTGTTCGCCGGGAAACGCTGCGGAAAGAATCCCATGGTGATGTCGGCGTTCAGATACCCGAACCCGACCCGCTTGTACCAGGGCAAATGCGCGAAATGCGGCCCTACCACCGCTGAAAAGATGACGAAGCGCAGACTCACCATCAGGGCCGTAAGGAATACCACCCAGATCGGCGCATTGGCCGCAATCAGCGGCAGCGACGCGAGTTGGGCCGACCCGCCGAACACAAGGAAGGTCATTCCCAGCGACTGCCAGATGGTCAGGCCGGACTTCGCCATCGCCATGCCCGTTACCAGGCCCCAGGCTGCAATTCCGGGCATGGTTGCCACGGACGCCTTCAAAGCCTCACGGAAAGCCTGCTTCTCCGCGAGCGCGAAGTCGACGCGCGGCGTGTTCACTTCTACGTTATTCATCTCAAATGCTTTAAACGCTGCGCGCGTCGCAACCTGATGCGTGCGCCCTGCGCGCCGTACAGGCGGGGTCGAAAAAAGGGCTTACCGTCGGGGTTCAATGCGGCGGGCCTGTGACTTCAAAGGCCGACGGCGCATGAAATTAACGAGCGACTATTTTACCGATGAATTTTCCAGCCCGTCTGAATCCGCTAAAATCGATGTTTTGAAACAATAACCGGGAGATTCAAATGTCCATGGCCGACCGCGACGGGAAAATCTGGAAAGACGGTGAACTGATCGAATGGCGCGATGCTACCGTCCATGTGCTGACACATACGCTGCACTACGGCATGGGCGTGTTTGAAGGCGTGCGCGCATACAAGACGCCGAAGGGCACAGCGATTTTTCGGCTGAAGGAACACACCCAGCGCCTGTTCAATTCCGCCAAGATCTTCCAGATGCAGATTCCGTTCGACATGGAGACGGTGATGGAAGCGCAGCGCCAGGTGGTGCGCGCCAACAACCTGGAATCCTGCTACTTGCGTCCGCTGGTCTGGATCGGCTCCGAGAAACTCGGCGTCTCCGCCAAGGGCAATACGATACATACCGCGATCGCCGCGTGGCCGTGGGGCGCCTATCTCGGTGAAGACGGCCTGACCAAAGGCATACGCGTCAAGACATCGTCGTTCAGTCGCCACCATGTCAACGTCTCGCTGGTACGCGCGAAAGCCTGCGGTTACTACATCAATTCGATCCTCGCCAACCAGGAAGCGCTGGTCGACGGCTATGACGAGGCGCTGCTGCTTGACGTGGACGGCTATGTGTCGGAAGGCTCCGGCGAGAACGTGTTCATCGTCAGGAACGGCAAGCTCTATACGCCGGACCTCGCTTCCTGCCTGGATGGCATCACACGCGATGCGGTGCTCACCATGGCGCGCGACCTGAAGATCGAAGTCATCGAGAAGCGCATCACGCGCGATGAAATGTACTGCTGCGACGAAGCGTTCTTTACCGGTACCGCGGCGGAAATCACGCCGATCCGTGAACTGGACAATCGTCAGATCGGCGCCGGCAAGCGCGGCCCGATCACCGAAAAACTGCAATCGCTGTTCTTCGATGTAGTCGGCGGCAAAGCACCGCAATACCAGCACTGGTTAACCTTGGTTTAGGAACTGTCCGGAAATCCCCATGAGTGAAGCAAAACAGCAAATGAGTTACGTCGAACTGGAAGGCAAGGACTTGCCAGCCCATTGCCCGAATCCTTCGATGCCGATCTGGTCGTCGCACCCGCGCGTGTATCTCGATCTCGACGACAAGGGCGAAGGCAAGTGCCCGTACTGCGGCACGGTATATCGCCTGAAGCCGGGCACCGTTGTAAAAGGCCATTGAAAGTGATCCCTGCGTAGCCCTGGTAACGCAACGATCCCCCCCACCTGCGTGCACCGGTAATTTTGTAATTTCCGGGTCGCACGCCTCATTCTGACTAGCATACCCCTGCATCAGCCGGCAGCCCGCCGGATGACAGCATTACATTGCTCTATACTGGTTAGTCTACTGCGAACCGGAAATTAAGCAGCTCGCGAGCGATTATTCCGCATGGAAAGGAGATTTTTTAGCCATGCCCCGAACAAGCAAACAGATGGAGTCCGCCGAACAGGTTGAAGCCGCATTCTATGATGCGATCAGCCGCGCGGACATTGAAACAGTAATGGGCCTATGGGCCGACGACGAGGAAATAGTCTGCATACATCCTGGCGGTCCGCGCCTGGTTGGTCATGCCGCGGTGCGCGGCTCGTGGGAACAGATATTTGAAGGCGGTGGCGTGCAGATCCGCCCGGTCCAGGCAACCGTTACCCAGAACATGTCGACGTCCGTACGCAGCATCATCGAGGAGGTGCATCGTAGCATTTCGCAACCGAAAGACATCCACATACTGGCAACCAACATCTACATGAAAACAGCGCAGGGCTGGCGCCTTGTGGCTCATCATGCGTCGGTTGTGCCCGGTGAAGCACCATCCGACCTGCCGGTAACGGCCCTCCTGCATTGATGGACTACGTCGCGCCACGCTGGTTGCCCGGTGGGCACCTGCAAACGATTTACCCGCCGACTTGTATCGTCAAGCCGCCGGTTGCCTATCGCCGCGAGCGCTGGGCAACGCCCGACGGAGATTTCATCGACATCGATTTCGTCGATGGCAAGCCGGAGCAGCCCTTCATCGTCCTGTTTCACGGATTGGAGGGCTCATCCGACAGCCACTATGCGCGTTCGTTGATGGCGCAGGTTGCGGCGCTTGGATGGTCAGGTGCCGTACCGCATTTTCGCGGCTGCTCGGGCGAATTGAATCATGCGCCCCGCTTCTACCATTCAGGTGATGCCGCGGAGGTGGACTGGATCGTCCGGCGACTGGCGGGGGAACGCAAGAAAACCCCGTCATCGAAATTTTATGCGGCCGGGGTTTCACTCGGTGGCAACGCACTGCTGCGCTGGCTCGGCGAATCCCAGCATCAGGCCACGATTGTGGACGCCGCATGCGCGATCTCCGCACCTCTCGATCTGGCGGGAGGCGGCGCGGCACTGTCACGCGGGCTGAACATGATCTATACCCGGGTGTTCCTGCAAACCCTGAAACCGAAATGCATGCAAAAACTGAAGCAGTTCCCTGCCCTGTTCAACCAGGAAACCATGCTGCGGGCGCGCAACCTGTATGAGTTCGACAATATCGTCACCGCGCCACTGCACGGCTATCGCAATACCGATGATTACTGGGACCGTGCCAGCGCAAAACATGTGCTGTCGGATATCAAGGTGCCGACCCTGATACTGAATGCGCAGAACGATCCGTTCCTGCCTGCACATCATTTGCCCCAGACTGCATCGCGTCATGTCACTCTTGAATATCCAAAGGAAGGCGGACATGTCGGATTTGCAGACGGCGCAGTGCCGGGGCAACTCAACTGGCTGCCGCAGCGGATACTGCGGTTCCTGCAGACGTCGACGTAAACAATATGGATGACATCGTCAAACAGGCTATGGCCAAGTGGCCGAATGTGCCGCACTGCTACGGGTGGCTCGCATTGGATGCACGCGGCAAGTGGCGCATGAGGGACGAGCGGTCGCAGGCGCTCGGCCTGGCCGGTGACCCAATCAATAATGCAGCACTGCTTGGCTTCATTAGCCGCAATTACCACCATGACGAACACGGCCGCTGGTTCTTCCAGAACGGACCGCAGCGGGTGTATGTGAATCTCGAAGCGACGCCCTACATCGCCCATACCGACCCGGTGCACCGATACGTTTTACACACCGGCGAGGCATTTCCGGCGATCGAGGCCGCATGGATGACGGGGTCGGGCCAACTGCTGTTCACGAGCGCTGAAAAGGTCGCGTTGCTGGATGACCGCGACACGGCGCAATGCCTTGACTACCTGCGGATCGACGGCACACGCGTCGAAGACGATCAATTGCTGGCATGGCTGGACGTCCCGCAAAGCAAAGTCCTGCTGACACTGGACTTTGCAGGTGAACGGATCGCCGTGCAGCGGATCGCGCACGATGCAATCGCCGCACAATTCGGGTTTGTGCAGAGCCCGCAACCCGAGGGCTAAAGAGTGGCAGGGGGCTATTTCTCCCGCTGCTCCTTGACCTCTTCTCGCCAAAGCGCTTTCAACTCTCGCTCGCGCGCATCGATCACAGCCTGATCGTAAAAGGATGCATCCGGGGCGCGACGCGCAATGGTGAGCTGATCGATTGCGGTGAGCAGGCCTCCTGACAACGCGTAGGATTCCGCCAGCGCCATGTGCTGCAGCGCCTGCTTGCCTTGCGCCGCATAGGCCCGGGCCAATCGATCATGCAGTTGCGATTCCTGCCGATAAAGCTGCGCCTGATCGCGCAGATAGCGTATCGAATCGTCGTATTGCCCGGACGCGGTCAGCGCGTCAGCGTATTGCCATGCAATGCTGCGCGATACCGGGAACTGCGCACGCGCCGCGTCCGCCTCTTTCAATGCATTGGCAGGCTGATTTGCGGCCAGCTTCATATCGATCGCTAGCCCGGCCAATATCGTGCTCTCCTTGGCGGCAGGCATACCTTGCGCCGCATCGCGCGCTTCCCGAAGCAGTGACTGCGCCCTGGCCGGCTCATTCTGCCTGAGAGCGATAAAAGCCAATCCGTATTTGGCCGCGACGGTCTGAATTTTGTTCTTAAGTTGTAATTGATTCTCGAACGCAGTGGTTGCATCACGCAAGCCTTGCGGCGAAAGGTCTTGCAGCACGCGCACCCTGGCCCGGACCAACTGGAATTCGAGACTGTCGGGACGCTGCTTGTAGCGCTGGTCACGGGTCCGCGCCTGGATATCGGCGATACGTTCGGTGGTCAGCGGGTGCGAGCGGAGATAAGCGGGTGCTTCCGTGTAATTGCGGCTGGCATTTTGCATGCGGCCGAAGAACTGAATCATGCCGCCGGTTTCGAAACCGGCTTCGCGCAGGATTTGCAGGCCGACGCGGTCCGCCTCGCGCTCGGCGTCGCGGCTGAAATTGAGCTGACGCTGGATCGCAAGGCCCTGCCCGCCCATCAGCAGCGCACCCGAAGCATCCGGGCTGGAGCGCGCCGCCAGCGCGGCCAGTACAGCGGCCGCCAACGGAATGAGCGCATCCTGCCGCTGCTTGCCCAGCATGCGTGCAATGTGCCGCTGCGCGACGTGGCCGATTTCGTGCGCGACCACGCCGGCCAGTTCCGATTCGTTCTGCGCCGCCAGGATCAGCGCCGAATGCACGCCGATAAATCCTCCCGGCAGCGCGAATGCGTTCATCATCCGGTCGCGCACGGCGAAAAAGAAGTAGTCGTAGCCGGCCTCGCCCCGTGCCTCCGGCGTCACCGCCAGCATCGTTCCGCCGAAGTTGTTCAAATATTCAGTCACAGCCGGATCGTCGAGATAATCGCGATCGCGCCGGATATCGCGCATGATCTGCTCACCCAGCTTGCGTTCCATCTGGGGCGACAGCTCGGCGCGATCCACGTCGCCAAGACTGGGCAGATTCTGCGCGTGTGCAATTGGCGGCGCAACCGCGACCGGCAAAGCGCACATCAGTGCCGCTACGAGATTGGCCAGGAAAATTTGTTTCATTCTATTTAACCGTCACCATGGATTACCGGAGGGAGGGCCCCTCCTGCGATGATATGATACCCCTACACCATGTTCGTTCAAGCATCGTAAAACCCTGTTACCCATGAGCACAAAGAAAGACAATAATACTCCCGCCGAAGTGAATGACGGCCTCACCCATTTTGACGCAACCGGCCAGGCGCACATGGTGGATGTCGGTGAAAAAAAAGAAACCCATCGCATCGCGGTTGCCGGCGGAACTATCCGCATGAAACCGGAAACGCTCTCCATCATTCAGTCCGGCACCGCCAAAAAAGGTGATGTTTTAGGCATCGCTCGCATTGCCGCCATCATGGCCGCCAAACGTACCAGTGACCTGATTCCGTTATGCCACCCGTTGGGACTGACGCGGGTCGCGGTGGACTTTGAGGTCGATGCGGAGCAATCAAGCGTGACATGCACCGCCCAGGTCGAGACCTACGGTAAAACCGGCGTTGAAATGGAAGCGCTTACGGCGGTGCAGATCGGGCTGCTGACGATCTACGATATGTGCAAGGCGGTCGACCGCGGGATGGTGATGACGGACGTGCGGGTACTGGAAAAGCACGGCGGCAAATCGGGCGACTGGAGCGCCCCCTGATTCTTCAGTAGTACGTCCGGCTGACCGTTAAAAGCTACGCGCGCAAAAACGCGAGCATCGTTCCGGCCAGCGAAATCACATCCCCATATTCCAGCTTACGGGTCTCGGCGCCTATCGATACCCCGTTTATCGCGGGCTCGATGTCACCTTCAATGTGGGTGATGAAATAGTCCCCGGACTGCCGGGTAATGGCGGCCACCTGTTCTCCCGGCCGGCCGAGCGTTGTCAGGGTTCTATTGAGCGCGATCTCCGTGCCGGAGTGGACGCCATTCAGGACGCGTATCGTGGGGACCATATTCCGCAAGGGGTTCACGGTGGGCGCGTCGCTGCTATCGGCGACATATCGCAATTTGTACTGGCCCAGTTCAATCAGGTCACCGTTGCGCAGCTGGTGCTTCTTTATCGGCTTCCCGTTGACCTGCGCGCCGATCGTACCAGTCCGGCTGCTCCGCTCTTCGAAGAACGATAGCTCATTGCGGGTCACGATTACCGCATGCTCGTCGCTCATCCCGGGACTGTCGATGAAGATATCGTTGTCGGGCCGGCGTCCGATAGTGACTATTTCTTTCGCCAGAGCCACTTCCCGCACTACCGCGTTGCTCACGCTCAGGATCAGCTTCGCCATCTCGTTCTGTTTTCCTAAGTCAGCCAGTTCAGGAGTCGTCCAAGGAGGCTGCTGGAACCAGGCGTATGGGACTGCACTTTGACCAATATGGCGGATATATTATCGTGGCCCCCATTCTGATTTGCTTTTTGCACCAGCGCGTCACATGCGCCTTGGAGCGAGGCCCCGTGCATGAGCAGAATGTCGCGCATCTCTTCATCGGTCAGCATATCGGACAAGCCGTCCGAACATAACAGGTAAACTTCTTCAGGTTCGGTCTGATGGTCGTGAATTTCGACTTCCATCTCGGCATCGACGCCGAGCGCCCGCGTTACCAGATTCTTGTTTTGCGAAAACCGGGCCCACTCGGGGCTGATCAGGCCGGCATCGATCTGCTCCTGCAGCAATGAATGATCACGCGTGATCTGCGTCAGTTCGCCTTGCCGAAAACGATAGGCGCGCGAATCGCCAACATGCGCGATGATGACCTTATCTTCGTGAAATAACGCCGTCACCAGGGTTGTACCCATGCCCTGGTATTCAGGCTGCACCCGGGCGGCTTCAATGACCGCGGAATTGGCGCGCTGGATGGACTCGACCATCAGGTTCTGCAGCTGCCTGCCGCGGGTAGTGAGCAAGTCCTGCAACTGGCTTTCCAGCCGGTCCAGCCCTTCTTCCAGTGATTCCCGTATGACGTCGGTCGCAATGCGGCTGGCAACTTCGCCGGCGCTGTACCCGCCCATCCCGTCAGCGAGGATCGCAATGCCATACGTCCCGCTGACCGCAATCGCATCCTCGTTCTTGGAGCGGATGCGACCGGTATCGGTTTTGGAGGCTAATTCAAGCGCGACGTTATTTGCCATCGGCAAATTATACGTGGTGTGACGGATCGGTTAGAGACAGATCTCAAACCTGTCACTTTTCGGGGGGCGGTTATAGGGTATTTGTGTGTCGGCCGCATGAGAAGCTGCCAGGGTTTTCACAATAAAAAAGGCTGGATGCCGCGTCAAACTGCGCTGCATCCAGCCTTCTGTCACCGGCGCGCCTGCTCAAGGATTCAGTCCGATCTCCCCTTAAGCCGCCTGCGCGTGCTTATGCTTATTTTTGCACCTGCGATGGCTCGGCCTGCGCTTGCCTTTTCATCAAGTACATTCCTGTCGCGACGACCAGGATAGCGCCGACTATGCTCGGAATATTCAAATGCATTGCAGTGCCCGGAATCAAGAAATCAAGACCGGGCATGTTTGTCGTCACCCAAGGTGCAACCGCCACGTCGGAGAAAACCATTCCGCCCGCTAGGTAACCCAGCAAACCTGCGCCAAAGGTAATGATGATCGGGAAACGCTCCATCAGCTTGAGCACAATCGTGCTGCCCCAGATGATGATCGGAATGCTGACCAGGATACCGAACACGACGAGTGCAAGCTGGTGCTCGCCACCGGCCTGCTCTGCGGCGCTGGCGACAGCGATAACGTTGTCGACGCTCATGACGAGGTCGGCGACGACGATCGTTTTGATTGCGGTGAGGAGACGGTCGCTGCCGGTGATCTCGCCATGGCTGTCGTTATTGTCAGCCAACAGCTTGATACCGATCCACAGGAGCAACAGGCCACCAATGATCTTCAGGTAGGGTACCTGCAACAAGGAGACTGCGAACGCAATCAATACGATACGAATGGCGATGGCGCCGAAGGTACCCCAGAGGATGCCTTTGGTGCGCATGCTGGCGGGCAAGTTACGGCAGGCGAGCGCGATCACGATCGCGTTATCGCCACCGAGCAGGATGTCGATCAAAATGATCTGGCCGACTGCCACCCAGTTTAAATTAAGTAAAAAATCCATATTGTCCCCGGCAGTTATGGGCGGAAATAATACGGGGAGCACCAGGCTCCCCGCAATATTGTTTTATAAGAACCTATTTCAGGTATTTGCGATAATAATTATTAATTAGAGTACAGATTTCAGCAAACGTCCCATTTCCGACGGATTCTTTGTGACTTTGATACCGCAGGCTTCCATGATTTCAAGCTTGGCCTGTGCAGTATCGTCGCCGCCCGAAATCAACGCGCCGGCGTGGCCCATACGTTTGCCCGGAGGCGCCGTGACACCGGCAATAAAGCCGATGACCGGTTTCTTCATGTTGTCCTTGATCCAGCGAGCGGCATTTGCCTCGTCCGGGCCACCGATTTCACCGATCATGATGACCGCATCGGTGTCAGGATCGTCGTTGAACATCCGCATCACGTCTATGTGCTTCAGGCCGTTGATCGGGTCACCGCCGATACCGACCGCGGAAGACTGGCCGAGACCGAGGGCGGTCAATTGGCCGACGGCTTCATAAGTCAGCGTGCCGGAGCGCGACACAACACCGATGCGGCCTTTCTTGTGGATATGGCCGGGCATGATGCCGATCTTGATTTCGTCCGGTGTGATCAGGCCGGGGCAGTTCGGGCCGAGCAGCAGGGTTTTGCTGCCGGATTTCGCCATGCGGTCCTTCAGGGCCAGCATGTCGCGTACAGGGATGCCTTCGGTGATGCAAATCGCCAGGTCAAGCTCGGCTTCCACGGCTTCCCAGATTGCGGCTGCGGCGCCGGCGGGCGGAACGTAAATCACGGAGACGTTCGCGCCGGTTTTTGCCTTTGCTTCAGAGACGTTCGCGAAAATGGGGATGCCTTCGAAGTCCTCGCCCGCTTTTTTCGGGTTCACACCGGCGACAAACGCGTTCTGGCCGTTTGCGTATTCACGGCACATACGGGTATGGAATTGGCCGGTCTTGCCGGTAATACCTTGCGTAATGACTTTCGTGTCTTTGTTGATCAGGATCGACATGTTTGTTCCTTGAATTATTTTTTACCGTTGGCCGCAGCGACGACCTTCTGGGCGGCTTCTTCCATCGTATCGGCCGAGATAATCGGCAAGCCGGACTCAGCCAGCATTTTCTTGCCGAGGTCTTCGTTGGTGCCTTTCATGCGGACAACAAGCGGCACTTGCAGCGAGACAGCCTTGGATGCGGTAATTACGCCTTCAGCGATCACATCGCAGCGCATGATGCCGCCGAAGATGTTGACCAGGATCGCTTTCAGGCCCGGGTTCTTCAACATGATCTTGAACGCTTCGGTCACTTTCTCGGCCGTGGCGCCGCCGCCGACGTCGAGGAAGTTGGCGGGCTCGCCGCCGAACAGCTTGATGGTATCCATGGTTGCCATCGCCAGGCCGGCACCGTTCACGAGGCATCCAATGTTGCCGTCGAGGGAAATGTACGCGAGGTCAAATTTGGACGCTTCGACTTCAGCCGGATCTTCTTCGTCGATATCACGCATCGCGACGATTTCCGGATGGCGGTACAACGCGTTGGAATCGAAATTGAATTTGGCGTCGAGCGCGATGACCTTGCCGGAACCGGTCAGGATCAAGGGATTGATTTCGGCCAGCGACGAGTCGGTTTCCCAGTATGCTTTGTACAATCCTTGCAACTGTGTGCGCGCATCGGCGATGGAGCCGGCCGGCACGCCGATTTTGGCAGAGATGGAATCCGCATCGGCATCTGTCAGGCCGGTTGCCGGATCGATGATGACCTTGTGGATCAGCTCGGGATGCTTTTCGGCGACTTCCTCGATGTCCATGCCGCCTTCGCTCGAAGCCATCAGTACGACGCGCTGGCTGAGGCGGTCGGTGACCATGCTGACGTACAGTTCTTTCTTGATGTCGGCGCCCTCTTCAATCAGGAGGCGGCGCACTTTCTGGCCTTCCGGTCCGGTCTGGTGCGTGATCAGCTGCATACCCATGATCGCGTTGGCATATTCCCGCACCTGATCGAGGGACTTGGCGACTTTCACTCCACCGCCCTTGCCGCGGCCGCCCGCGTGGATTTGAGCTTTGACGACCCATACCGGGCCACCAAGGGATTCCGCTGCCTTGACTGCTTCCTCGACGGAATTGCACGGGATACCGCGCGGTACCGTTACTCCGAACTTGCGGAGGATTTCTTTGCCCTGATACTCATGGATTTTCATGCGAGCTTCCCTTCAGATGCTTATTGGAAAAAACAAAATGGATAGACTACGTGGATTGTATTCCTGCCAGAGCCTGAACCGACCAGCGGGGGTAATATTTTGCGACCGCTGCGCCGTCCGTGCGCAACGCATGGCAGCCGTCGAGTTGGAAAGGCTTCTGGCTCTGTTCTACATTCGCCCCGCCGCGCGTGTCGAGCACTTCGCCGGCGAAAGCCTGAATAGCCGCGGTCGGAAGCACCTGGGCCAGCTCGGTCAGGTGAGTGCAGCCCTGTATCCCCGACAGGCGTTCCCTGACCCCATGGCGAAAACTCTTGAGCAGGTTCAGCCCGACCAGCTTTTTGTAGTCGGGACCTATGGTGTCGCAATGGGTCGGATACGGAACGGCGTCAGATGCGGCTTCGACATCCACCACAGTCAGCTGCGTATTAACAGTCAGGCGCAACCAAAGGTCGTGGATCGGGGCACCCGCCGGTCTTGTGCCGGAGGCGAGTTGTGTTTCGCGAGTCTTGACGTCGGTAATATGAGCATCGATGTCCCAAAGACCATCGTCACGCGCGAACGCTTCGACGCGGATGGTACGAGTGTGCTTCAGGGCACGACGGGAAATCGGCGGTGATAGGGGCATAGAGACTGATGCCAGTGGAGCGGGCGGCAAAAAAATATGCCGCAATTGCGAGTCGTTGCCGCAGCTTCTACGGTAACAGCCGCTCATGCGGCGTTGCAAAAACCACGGAAGTGTAGCACAGGTCCGACGGCGGTTGGTTGCGATGTTGCCCGGCAGTCAATTCCCTTTTTGCCCATCAATACAGCG
>JAQGMD010000280.1 GCA_028292565.1 Burkholderia sp.
GACATGGTCCAGTGCACATCAGTCAGCGTCTCGAAACCGAGCACCGTGGTTTTGGTCGCGCCGGCCAGTCCGGACAAGGCCGCCGATAAGACAAACGCCAGCAGTTTGTACCTGTCGGCGTCGTAGCCTAGCGAAATCGCGCGTGCTTCGTTTTCCTTGATGGCCTGCAGCACCTGGCCGAACGGCGAGTGGATCGCGCGCACGATCATCGCGAAACCGGCGACAAAAATCGCTAACACCACGTAATACATGGTCATGTCGTTCGACAGGTCCACGATGCCGAACAATCTGCCACGCGGCACGCCCTGCAATCCATCCTCACCACCGGTGAAAGGCAACTGCAGGCAAAGGAAATAAATCATCTGCGCCAACGCCAGCGTGATCATCGCGAAATAAATCCCCAGCCGCCGGATCGCAAGGCCGCCGATGATTACACCCAACACCGCGCCGGTCACCATACCCAGTACGATACCCAGCTCGAATGGCACACCCCAGGAGCGCAGCGCATAACCCGCGATATATCCGGCGGTACCGAAGAATGCCGCATGTCCGAACGACAGCAGGCCGGTATAGCCAAGCAAAAGGTTGAAGGCGGACGCAAATAGTGCAAAGCACAGCGCCTTCATCAGGAATACCGGATACACAATGAAGGGAGCAACCAACGCGATGATGAACGCGATTGCGTAGCCGATTCTCTTGTCCATGGCCCTACCTCTCCCTGCCGAACAAACCCGCAGGACGCAGCATCAGCACGATCGCCATCACGATGAACACCACGGTCGCCGACAACTCGGGATAAAACACGCGCGTCAGTCCTTCGATCACGCCCAGCCCCAGTCCCGTGACGATCGCACCGAGTATGGATCCCATGCCGCCTATTACCACCACAGCGAAGACGGTGATGATGAGGTTCGATCCCATCAACGGTGACACCTGCACCACCGGTGCCGCCAGCACGCCTGCAAACGCCGCAAGGGCCACGCCGAAGCCATAGGTGAGCGTCACCATGCGCGGCACATTGACGCCGAACGCTTCGACCAGCTTCGCGTTTTCTGTGCCTGCACGCAGGTACGCGCCGAGCTTGGTTTTTTCAATGACGTACCAGGTCACAAGACACACGGAGAGCGATGCCAGAACCACCCATGCACGGTATCTCGGCAGGATCATGAAGCCGAGGTTGATGGCGCCCGACAAGGCTTCCGGCACCGAATACGGCTGTCCTGATACGCCGTAGAAGGACCGGAACAATCCCTCCAGCATCAGGGTGACACCGAAGGTGAGCAACAGGCCATACAGGTGGTCGAGGTTATACAGGCGGCGCAGCATGGTGCGCTCGATCACGACCCCGAATGCGCCGACGATTATCGGTGCCGCGATCAGCATTACCCAGTAGTTCATCTCAAAATAATTCGCCCCCATCCATGCCAGGAATGCACCCATCATGTACAACGCCCCGTGCGCGAAGTTGATCACATTGAGCAAGCCGAAGATCACAGCGAGCCCTAGCGACAGGATGGCGTAGAAGGAGCCGTTGACGAGGCCTAGCAGTAGCTGGCTCATCAATGCTTGCAGGGGGATACCGAAGAATTCCATGGGGGAGGAATGATGGGTGGGCGACCCGCCAATAAGCTATATCACTTCCAAAGCGGACACTTCGTCTCAGCCTTCTTCGTAAAAATCTCATCACCCGGTATCGTCTGCGCCACCTTGTAATAATCCCATGCGTACTTCGACTCTTGAGGCTTTTTCACTTCCAGCAGATACATGTCGTGCACCATGCGACCGTCCGGACGCACCATCCCGTTTTTCGTATAGAAGTCGCTGATCTTCATCTTCTTCAGCTGCGCCATCACCTTGTCCCCATCGTCGGTACCGATCGCCTTCACCGCATTCAGGTACTGCGTGGTTGCAGAGTTGTCCGCGGCCTGCAGGCTCGACGGCTGCTTCTTCATCTTCGCGAAATAGCGCTTGGCCCACGCCCGGGTGTCCTCGTTCAAATCCCAGTACCAACTGTCGGTCTGGTACATCCCCTGCGTCAACGGCAAGCCGAGTGCATGCACGTCGTTGATGAACATCAGCAGTCCTGCCAGCCGCATGGTCTTGGTAACGCCGAATTCATTGGCAGCTTTGATGGCGTTGATGGTGTCGCCGCCGGCATTGGCCAGCCCGAGGATCTGCGCCTTTGATGATTGCGCCTGTAGCAGGAAGGAAGAAAAATCCGATGCGCCGAGTGGATGTTTCACGCTCCCCAACACCTTGCCGCCGTTGGCAGTCACGACCGCCGCGGTGTCCCTTTCCAGCGAAGTCCCAAACGCATAATCGGCGGTCAGGAAAAACCAGGTCTTGCCACCCTGCTTCACCACCGCGCCGCCCGTACCGCGAGCGAGCGCTACCGTATCGTACGCATAGTGAACGGTGTATGGCGTGCACTCTTCATTGGTCAGCCTCGACGTGCCGGACCCGATCGCTATGAACGGCTTCTTCTTTTCCGCAGCGACTTTCGCCATCGCCAGGCTGGTCGCGGAATTGGTGCCGCCAATCAGCATATCCACGCCCTCGCGATCGAACCATTCGCGCGCTTTGCTGGCGGCGACATCCGCCTTGTTCTGATGGTCGGTAACGAGGACCTCAATCTTCTTGCCGTTGACGTTGCCGCCGAAATCCGCGATGGCCATCTTGATCGCTTCGGCGCCGCCTGCGCCATCGAGGTCGGTGTAGACGCCGGACATATCTGTGATGAATCCGATTTTCACCACGTCACCGGAGATTTGCGCGGAAGCGACGCTGCTAAGGCCTGCCATCGCAAGTGCAATAAGTTTCGATCCCATCACCGTTATCCCTTTACCAGTAGTCCGGCTACACCCCAAGCAAGGAGTGCAGCACCGGCATCTTTGATTCCAATTCGGATGCAGCGAAGCTCTCGACGATCTGTCCATGCTCCATCACATAAAACCGATCGGCCAGCGGCGCGGCGAAGCGGAAATTCTGTTCCACCATCACGATGGTGTAGCCCTTGGCCCTGAGCGTCTTGATCATGCGCGCCAGCGCCTGTACGATCACCGGCGCCAGGCCCTCGGAAATTTCGTCGAGCAGCAGCAAGCGGGAACCGGTGCGCAATATGCGCGCGACCGCAAGCATCTGCTGTTCTCCTCCCGACAGGCGCGTTCCCTGGCTCGCCCGCCGCTCCTTCAGGTTCGGGAACATGTCGTAGATTTCTTCGACCGACATGCCTTTCCCGTTCTTCGACGTGGCCGGCGGCAGCATCAGGTTTTCTTCCGTCGACAACGACGCAAAGATGCCGCGCTCCTCCGGACAATAGCCGACGCCAAGATGCGCGACCTTGTAGGTGGGCTTGCCGATCACTTCAGTGCCGTTGACCTTGATGGAGCCTTTACGCGCTCCGGTCAGCCCCATGATGGCGCGCAACGTTGTTGTACGGCCTGCTCCGTTACGGCCGAGCAGCGTGACGACCTCGCCCTGCTCTACCGAAAAATTCACGTCATGCAAAACATGCGATTCGCCATACCAAGCATGCAGATGATCGATGGACAGCGCCTGCATTTCAGTCAATGCGCTCCTTCAAGCGCACCTGCGGTTGTCCCCATATAGGCTTCCATCACGAGCGGATTCTTCGACACTTCTCCATAGCATCCCTCAGCCAGCACCGCGCCTCGCTGCAGTACTGTGATACGGTCGGAGATGCCGGCCACTACACTCATGTTGTGCTCCACCATCAGGATGGTGCGGCCGGCCGATACTTTTTTGATCAGCTCGGTAACGCGGCTCACGTCTTCATGGCCCATGCCTTGGGTCGGCTCATCGAGCAGCATCAGCTCCGGCTCCATCCCCAATGTCGTGGCGATTTCAAGCGCGCGCTTGCGCCCGTACGGCAAGTCGACCGTCGTCGTATCGGCAAACGGAGCAAGGTCGACCTGCTCAAGCAATTGCATCGCGCGGTCGTTCAGCGCCGACAGTTTTCTCTCGCTTTGCCAGAAATAAAATGAGTTACCCAATGGCCGCTGCAAACCGATACGCACGTTTTGCAGCACAGTCATGTGCGGGAATATCGCGGAAATCTGAAAGGAGCGGATGATGCCCCGGCGCGCGATCTGCGCCGGCTGTGCGGACGTGATGTCGTGTCCGTTGAAAATGATTTTTCCGGACGTCGGCACCAGGAATTTGGTAAGCAGGTTGAAGCAGGTGGTCTTCCCGGCGCCGTTCGGTCCGATCAATGCGTGGATGTGGCCACGCTCGACCTGCAGGTTCACATCACTGACTGCCGTGAATCCCTTGAACTCCTTCGTCAGGTGTTTCGTTTCCAGAATCACGTCGGCCATTGTCACTCCCTGATTTTATGAAGGCTGCATTAGCGTATGTCTATGACGGACACAGTACACAGCGGCCGGAGGGAGTGGCAATACGGCAGGCTTACAATCGGCTACGGGTTTGGCCTGCGTCAAACACGACGCAAGCACTGGTCGATCTACCTCGAAGCAAGATTGTGGAATGGATAGTTCACATTGCGTGGTGGACTTCTACGATCACCGGCGCTTCCGCTTGCTGGCGGGCGGCGCGTATCCACTGCGCCGCCTTTTCCGCAATCATGATGGTCGGTGAATTGGTATTTCCTGATGTGATGGTCGGCATTACTGATGCGTCGACCACGCGCAGCCGCGCGACACCCTTCACACGCAACTGGCTGTCCACCACCGCTGACGGATCGTCGTCGCGGCCCATCTTGCAGGTGCCGACCGGATGGAAAATCGTGGTGCCGATATCGCCCGCAGCCCGCGCGAGTTCTTCTTCCGTGCGGTAATGCACGCCCGGTTTGAATTCTTCCGGCATGTATTTTTTTAACGCAGGCGCGTCGACGATATTGCGCGTCACGGTCAGCGCATTCGCGGCGACCTTGCGGTCCTCCGGAGTGGAGAGGTAGTTCGGCGTGATTTTCGGCGCAGCAAAAGGATCGGCCGATGCAATGCGTATATGTCCCCGCGCCGTCGGCCGCAGATTGCATACGCTCGCGGTGAATGCCGGAAACGGATGCAGCGGCTCACCGAATCGCTCGAGGGACAGCGGCTGCACATGGTATTCAAGATTGGCGCTCGCCTGCGACGGATCGGACTTGGCGAATGCGCCGAGCTGCGACGGCGCCATCGACATCGGCCCGCTGCGCGACCACGCATACTGCATGCCGATCATCATCTTGCCCAGCCAGTTGCTGGCCATCGTGTTCAGGGTTTTCGCACCGCGCACCTTGAACACCATGCGCAACTGCAAATGGTCCTGGAGATTCTCACCGACGCCCGGCACATCGACGGCCACAGGGATGCCATGCTTTTGCAGCAACTCGCCCGGGCCAATCCCGGACAATTGCAATATCTGTGGAGAGCCGACTGCGCCCGCTGCGCTAATCGTTTCACGCGTCGATTCGGCGAACCACTCGGTACCTCCGCCGGTGAATTCCACACCTGCGCATACATTGCCCTGCGCGGTCGCTTCGATCCGCAAACGTTTTACATGGCAACCGGTCATGATCTCGAGCTTGCCTTTCCGGCCGGCCGTCGGTCTCAGGAAAGCCTTGGCGGTATTCCACCTGACGCCGCCCTTCTGGTTCACGTCGAAATACCCGCAACCTTCATTGTCGCCACGATTGAAATCATCGCAATTCGGAATGCCGGTCTGCGCCGCAGCTTCGCGAAACGCATCCAGGATTTCCCACGACAGCCGCTGTTTCTCGACCCGCCATTCGCCGCCCGCGCCGTGATAATCGTCGGCGCCTTTATGGTAGTCCTCGGACTTTTTGAAAGTCGGTAGCACCTGGTTCCAGCGCCAGCTCTCGTCGCCCGTCAGCTTCGCCCATTCATCGTAATCGCGTGCCTGGCCACGCATATAGATCATGCCGTTGATCGACGAGCACCCACCCATGACCTTACCGCGCGGGTAGATCAGGCTACGGCCGTTCAGGCCGGCGTCGGCCTCCGTGCGAAACAGCCAGTCGGTGCGCGGATTGTCTATGCAATACAGATAACCGACCGGGATGTGGATCCAGATGTAATCGTCTTTTGCTCCCGCCTCCAGCAGCAGGACGGAGATGCCTGCGTCCTGCGCGAGGCGATTGGCAAGGACACAACCCGCGCTGCCGGCACCGATGATGATGTAGTCGTATTTGCCCGCGTTTTCCATTAGGTCTTCCTCATTTCAAAAGGGGCCTAAATCGATGCCTTCTGCCATTCCTTTACCAGCGTCTCCACCAGCCTCGCCGCCGGCATCGCGCGCGCCATGCCGATGCCCTGTCCCGCCCACAGCGACATCAATTCCGTCTCGTTGATCTTGCCGGCTTGAGCGCGAATACTGCCGGTCAGTGCATTCTGAATCGGATAGGCGGGAACCTCACGTTCCACATCCCGCATCGATTCCATGAATCCGTTCACCAGGCCGCGCGCATAGCGGCCGGAAAATGTGCGTGTCAAACGAGTGACCGATCGCGCGGGCGCACTGGCTGCTTCCAGCAAGCGCTCCTTGTATGCCGGGTGGATGCCCGATTCATCGGTCACCAGGAACGCAGTACCCATTTGCACCGCCTGTGCACCGAGCGCAATCGCCGCGGCGATCCCTCTTCCATCCATGATGCCGCCGGCAGCGATCACGGGGACATTCACCGCATCGACCACCATGGGCACCAGCACCATCGTGCTCGGCGCTTCATCCTGTGCGCCAATAAAGGTGCCGCGATGCGCGCCAGCTTCTATGCCCTGCGCACAAATAGCATCGGCGCCGATTGCTTCCCATGCGCGCGCTTCCGAGACATTGGTCGCGGTGCCGATCACGAAAATGTGTGCAGCATGCAAACGTTCCATCTGTTCCGATGTAAGAATGCCGAAGGTGAAACTGGCAATCTCGGGTTTCACCGCAATCAATGCGTCGAACTGCGCATCGAAATCCTCGCACCACTTGGCTGGCGTCGGCAGCGCAGTCCACCCGAGCGGCTCCCAGACCGGTCTCAACAGTTCCCCGGCGCGCGCTATTTCCTGTGTGCTTGGATTGGGCGTCTGCAGCACAAACATGTTGACCATGAATGCGCGTTGCGTCAGCGCGCGAATCTTCGCAACCTGTTCCGCGATTGCCTGCGGCGATAGCAGTGCCGCGGCCAGCGAGCCGATACCGCCCGCATTCGACACCGCCGCCACGAGTTCGGGTGTCGTCGCCCCACCTGCCATCGGAGCCTGAATGATGGGGCACCTGGAAAAGTCGATGAGCTCCATGTGTCTGATGTTTTCCATTGGGTTGGCTTTTGGTTTTAACGATGTATTAACGTCAGAAGCGTGACTGCACTACGCAATCCATCACTTTGCCACGGGCATCGTGAATTCCGCACCTTTATCTATCGTCTCGGGCCAGCGTTGCATGATCGACTTGTACCGGGTGTAGAAACGCACGCCCTCTTCCCCATATGCATGCGTGTCGCCGAACAGCGAACGCTTCCAGCCGCCGAATGAATGCCAGGCCATCGGCACCGGAATCGGCACATTTACACCCACCATGCCGACTTCAATCCGCCGCGAGAATTCGCGAGCGGTATGACCGTCGGAGGTGAACAGCGACACGCCGTTGGCGAATTCATGTCCATTGATCAATTCCACCGCGGATGCAAAATCGGGTACGCGCACCACGCACAATACCGGGCCGAATATCTCTTCCTTATAAATCTTCATGTCCGGCGTGACCTGGTCGAACAGCGAACCGCCAAGGAAGAATCCCTTTTCATGCCCCGCCACCTTCAGGCCGCGGCCATCGACCAGCAGCTTCGCGCCCGCACCCACGCCATCTTCAATATAGCCTTCGATCTTCGCCTTGTGCGCCGCAGTCACCACCGGTCCCATTTCCGCATCGGCTTCCATGCCGTTCCTGACCTTGAGCGCCTTCACGCGCGGGATCAGCGCGTCGACCAGTTTGTCGGCCACGCTGCCAACAGCAACCGCGACGGAAATTGCCATGCAGCGCTCGCCCGCTGAACCGTAGGCCGCGCCAATCAGAGCGTCGACCGCCTGCTCGAGATTCGCATCCGGCATCACCACCAGGTGATTCTTCGCCCCGCCAAGCGCTTGCACGCGTAACGGATAAGGGCCTTTGCGCTTTGCACCTTCGGTATAAATATACTCGGCGATGGGTGTGGAGCCGACAAACGACACGGCCTTGACGTCAGGATGCCGCAGTAACGCGTCGACTGCCACCTTGTCGCCCTGCACCACATTGAATACGCCGTCCGGCAAGCCCGCTTGCTGGAACAGTTCCGCCACCATCAGCGACGGCGATGGATCGCGCTCTGACGGCTTCAGGATAAAAGTGTTGCCGGTCGCAATGGCCATCGGCGCCATCCACATCGGCACCATGAACGGGAAGTTGAATGGCGTGATGCCGGCAGTAACGCCGAGCGGCTGACGCATCTGCCAATTATCGATGCCGCCGCCTATGTTGTCGGTGAATTGTGTTTTCAACAGTTGCGGCGCGGCGCATGCGAATTCCACTACTTCCAGACCGCGAGTGACTTCCCCTTTTGCATCGGAAAACACCTTGCCATGTTCGCGCGTAATCGCCGCGGCCAGATCGTCATGGTTCTTTTCAATCAGCTCCTTGAACTTCGACAGGATGCGCGCACGCTTCAAAGGCGCGGTTTCGGCCCAGGCCGGTGCCGCCTTTGCAGCTGCAGCGACCGCAGCATTGACTTCCTCCACACTGGCCAGTGCGACCTGCCCGCCCGGCTCACCGGTGGCGGGGTTGAATACTTCCTGGTGCCGGCCGCCGGCAGAAGCGACTAGCCGGCCGTTAATGTAGTGCTGAATCGTCGGTGTGGAGAGGTTTGTCATAAGGATTCCTTTGGCG
>JAQGMD010000111.1 GCA_028292565.1 Burkholderia sp.
GGTCTGTGCCCGGGCTTTTTGTATGTAGGTCCTTTTCCGGACATTTCAATTTGGCTGGTAGCACTGAAGTCGCATAATTGACGTTATGTCAAATAAATTGTGGGCAAACACCGCATCGTGAAAACAAACACTCTCACACTTTCTATCCCCGCGCAGCGCGGATGGCTTCCCGTGCTGGGACGCGACCGCAATCATGAAGATCCTCCTTCTCATGTTGACGGATCTTGTCTTCAGTTTGTGTCTCCAGCTTCCAAGGAGCGAAGCGATTTTATGATCGGGGGATCCTGTCGGAATTCTTTCAGCGTCGGACGCACTTAGGACCCGCGCAGCAATAAGTTGTCATTTTTGGTGGCCGTAGCGGGCGCACTGCGGCGTGTCATGCGCACTAGGCGGCCCCCTTGCATTGCATCCCCGCCGCGAAAATGAACAACTTGTTGCGGTGCGGGCGCTTAGGGCCGGAACCCGGTTCAGATTTCTACCTGCGCGCCCAATTCGATCACACGGTTACGCGGTAGCCGAAAATAGTCCGCCGCATCCCTGGCCAAGCGCGACATCGCCGCATAGAGCCTTTCGCGCCATAGCGCCATGCCGCCTCCTACGGTCGAAATCACGGTTTGGCGGGAGATGAAGAATGAAGTTTCCATCATGTCGAATTCCAGGCCCGCCCTGTCGCACATCTTCAAGGCAAGCGGAATGTCTCGAACATCCTTGAAGCCGTAGTACACGTTCACCTGATAACACTGTTGTCCCAGTGATTCCACCGTGACGCGGCCGGATGCCGGGATGGTAGGCACATCCTCGTTGATAACGGTCAGGAACACGGTCCGTGCGTGCAAAACCTTGTTGTGTGACAGGTTATGGAGCATCGCGTGGGGGACGCCGTCGCCTTCTGCACGAAAGAAAACCGCTGTGCCGTCTACGCGCGGTGGCGGGTTGATAAAGAGCGACTCCAGAAAATCCTTGAGGGGAATCGCGTGCCTCTTGAGGTTCTCGAATAACAGTTCCCGTCCGTTCTTCCAGGTGAGCATGATGATCACCATGGCCGCACCCAGGGCCAACGGAAACCATCCGCCGTGGATGATTTTCAGTGTGGTTGCAGCGAACAGCGTGATATCGATGATGAGGAAGGACCCGGTGGCGAACAAAGACAGCATCAGGTTGTACCGCCACTTTGTTCGGATAACGAAGAATGTCAGTATGGTGGTCATCAGCATGGTGACGGTGACGGCAATGCCGTACGCCGCCGCCAGGTTGGACGAAGATCCAAATTCGACGACGGCAAAAATCACCACCACGCACTGCACCCAGTTCACCAGCGGAATGTAGATCTGACCAATCTCCCGTTCCGAGGTGTAAATGACTTCCATGCGCGGCAAAAAGCCGAGAGAGATTGCCTGTTGTGTCATCGAAAACGAGCCGGAAATAGTGGCCTGCGAGGCGATGACTGTCGCCACGGTGGAGAGTGCCACCAGCGGATAAACGCCCCAACTGCCAATCTGTTGATAGAACGGATTGGACACGGCATCGGGGTGCGACAGCAAGAGCGCGCCCTGCCCTAAATAATTGAGCGCGAGTGCGGGGAAAACCATGGCGAACCATGCTGTGCGTATAGGCCTTTTTCCAAAGTGGCCCATGTCGGCATAGAGCGCTTCCGCGCCAGTAAATGCAAGGACGATCGCGCCAAGCGCGATAAAAGCGAACCAGCCGTTTGCGCCAAGAAAGCGCAATGCGTGGCGTGGGTCGATGGCCGCAAGAATTTGCGGACTCTCGACGATATTGGCAATCCCTAACGCGGCGAGCGTCATGAACCAGACCAGCATGACCGGCCCAAACCACTTTCCGATTCCGGCCGTCCCATGCCGCTGCAACATATATAACGCGACAAGCACCGCGACCGTCAGGGGTACCACGTAGGTGCGAAAGGCCGGCGTTGCTACTTCGAGGCCTTCGATGGCCGACAGCACCGAGATGGCCGGCGTGATGACGCCGTCTCCGTAAAACAGCGCGGCGCCGATCAAGCCGGTGAGCATGACCGGATGATACCAACGCGATTTCGGCGTGACCGATGACAGCGCCAGCGCCAGCAATGCCATGATTCCGCCCTCGCCCCGGTTATTTGCCCGCAGGACCAGGGTCACATATTTCAGCGAGACGACGATGGTCAGTCCCCACAGGATCAACGACACCGCGCCCAACACGTTTGCAGGGTTCAGTGTCAACCCGTGTTCTTTGGAAAACACTTCTTTTATCGTGTAGAGCGGGCTCGTCCCTATATCGCCGTAGACGACGCCGATTGCCGCGACAGTGACCGTCGCGAGGCCGCTTTTTTCGATCGAAGGGTCGGAATGCAAGGGTCGCCTTTCGGATTGTTATTGCCGGAACGGCATCCGATCCTGGCCGGGGCTATCGGCGCCCTTCCCACCACGCCACGATACGTTTGCGCATGGCCTCGTCCGGAAGTGTCCCCATACCTGCGCGACAGTTATCGGCCATATGCTGTGGACGTCTGGTTCCCGGGATGGCGCAGGTAACGGACGGATGACCGAGCACGTACTTAAGCAAGACCTGCGCCCATGTGTCGCAGCCGATTTCGCCTGCCCATGGCGGCAGCGGAACATTGGCGAGATTGCGTAGCAAGCCGCCGCCGCCGAATGGCTGATTCACCAGCACGGCGATGCCGCGGTCGGCGGCCAGCGGCAGTAATTTTCGCTCTGCCTCGCGGTCGTCCAATGAGTAGTTGAGTTGTACAAAATCCAGTTTCTCGGCACGCATGATCGATTCGAGTTCGTTGTACGCGCTTTCAGTGTAATGGGTGATGCCAATATAGCGGATACGGCCTTCCGCCTTCCATTGCCTTAAAGTTTTCATATGCGTACGCCAGTCGACCAGATTATGGATCTGCATCAGGTCGAGCGGCTGTTTTCCCAAGAGTTGCATAGAACGTTCCATTTGCTTGATGCCGGCGTCACGACCGCTGGTCCATACCTTGGTCGCGACAAACGCCTTGTCGTGCGTCTTTGCTGCCGACAATAATTCGCCGACCACCTGCTCCGAGCGTCCGTACATCGGGGAGCTGTCGATGACCGAACCTCCCGTGGAAAAGAGCACGCTCAGCACTTGGTGCAAAGGCGCGCGTTCTTCCTTGCCGGGCCCCACGTCGAATGTCTGCCATGTGCCGCAACCGACGATGGGCAACAGTTCTCCACTCGCCGGAATCGGGCGCTTGTGCAGCCGGCCGCTGTCTGCCGCATCGTTCTTACCGTGCACAGTGCCATTCAATCCGAGGGTCACCGCGGCCGCCATAGCCAGCCTGAGGAACTCGGACCGGGTCATCGCCTGTATATGCTGTCGTCTCATTCGAATCCTCTTTTGTCGGATATGCCCTTCCCTACTCTGTTCGGAGATCCGGCCCGCTCTTCTTGCGTAGCGCCCAGACGCAGTGCCAATCCCGTCCAGGCCGCAGCCAATGGCACAAACAGTATGGCCAGGCCGGAGAAGCCGATGCCGAGCGCCGCCAGCCCCGCAAATAACCAGCCGCTTGCCGCATCGCCGCCCCGGTACACCACGGTTTCGATCACGCTTTTGGCCTTGTACTTCGATGCACGGCTGACCACTGTGAACAGCACTTCGCGAGCCGGCCGGACGATTGCGTAGTCGACAGCGCGACGAGTACCTTGGGCGAGACCGAGCATCAAAAGGCCCGGCATGAGGGCGAGCCCCGCGATTGCAATCACGCTGATGACCGGCAACAAAACCAGCGCGGAAACCACGCCGAAACGTTGGAGAAAACGGCCCGTAACCGCCAACTGCAACACTATCGCAAAACAGGATACTGCAAGATCGACAGACGCAAAGAACCGGGTCCGGGAAACGGTATCAGGCAGGCGGTCGGCAACAATCCGGCCTTGCTCAAGATAAAGAAATGTGGATGCCAGCGTGTGTAGCAGCAGGTAGAGAACGATGCTCAGCAGGTAGCGATCACGCAGAGTCAATGTAATGCCTGCAAATATCCCGCCGTCCAATCGGGTATTGAATCGATCGGAATTTATCGGAGCGGCGGACCGAGTCGCCCGCGCGCAGCACTGCACGGCCAGTTCCAACAGGAGCGCGGCAAGTACTGCCAACGCTGCCGGACCAAGTGCCGCCACCAGCGACGCCGTCAGCGCCGGGCCGGCGAGCGCACCCGCAGTACCACCGGCAGCAATGAACCCGAACAGGCGGCGTCCTTGCTCGTTGCTGAAATGGTCGGCCATGACACTCCAGAAAATACTGACGACGAACAGGTTGAAGACGCTGATCCATACGAAGAAGACACGGGCAACCATATCCTCGTGTATACCGGTGGCGAACAGTGCGCCGAATCCGAGAATGTTGAGCGTGAAGAAACGATAGACATAGGGCACAAATTTTCGCGGCGGCCACCGCGTTGCGACCGCGCCGAATAGCGGCACCAGTACCAGCATGGCGAAAAAGGTCGCGGTGAACAGCCAGGGAAGCTGGCCAGCGCCACTATGCAACCCTAGCGCATCGCGCAATGGGCGTAACAGGTAGTAAGCGCACAGCAGGCAAAAGAAATACGCGAAGCTGAACAGCAGTGCTCCTCTTTCCTGCGGTTGAACGTCCACCAGTCTGGCGAGCATATTTTGCGGAACCGGGTTCATATCAATTAAAAAGAAGCCCGCATGTTTGCAGCCCACAAATATATGCCAGTTGTTGTGCGGGCGCATATAACATTAAACAAGAAACGTTGACACTCAGGGAGACGAGGATAGTTCGCGTCCCAGTGCAGACTCTCATGTGAAATGATGAATGCGCAAACAGTCGCCAGGATTCTTATCGCCATCACGTTGACGGCAATGTCCGGATGGGTGGTCGCGGCGCCGGCGCCAGCGCCAGCGCCAGTCATGGTGTTGACCGTCGACGGCGCAATCACCCCGGCCAGCGCCGATTACGCGGGTCGCGGTATAGCTCGGGCTACACGCGATGGCGCGCAACTGGTCGTGTTGAAAATTGATACCCCTGGCGGACTCGACACGTCGATGCGAACGGTCATTAAAGCAATTCTGGCGTCGCCCGTGCCCGTTGCCGCCTATGTCGCACCCAGCGGAGCGCGAGCCGCTAGCGCCGGCACCTATATCCTGTATGCCAGCCATATCGCTGCGATGGCCCCGGGAACCAATCTCGGTGCGGCCACGCCGGTCCAGCTTGGCGCTCCCTCGGGCCAGGAGCCGGGCAAGCCTGCGCAAAAAGACAAAAAGGACGGGCTGGACGACAAGGCTCCGGCAGAGATGCCTACGCAACAACCAATGACACGCAAGCAGGTCAACGATGCCGCTGCGTACATACGCGGCCTTGCGCAGATGCGGGGGCGCAATGCGGAGTGGGCGGAACAGGCGGTACGCGAGGCGGTGAGCCTGTCGGCGGACGAAGCATTAAAGCTGCGTGTAATTGATATCGTCGCCGCCGATGTGCCGGCTCTGTTACGGCAAGTGGACGGGCGTAAACTGAATCTCCAAGGGCAGGAGAAAGTCCTGGCGACCGCCGACGCGCCGATCGTCGCCTATGAACCGGACTGGCGCGTGAAACTGCTTGCCGTGATCACCGATCCCAGCATAGCGCTGCTGCTGCTGGCAATCGGCGTTTACGGGCTCCTGTTCGAATTCATGAGCCCCGGGATGGTTCTGCCGGGCGTGCTCGGCGCCATTTGCCTGCTGCTTGCGCTCTATGCGCTCCAGCTGTTGCCGGTGAACTATGCCGGCCTGGCGCTCATTGTGCTCGGCATCGCGTTCATGGTGTCGGAGGCATTCCTTCCGAGTTTCGGAGCACTGGGCCTGGGCGGGGTTGCCGCGTTCATCATCGGCGCCGTCATTCTGATCGATACCGAGTTGCCCGGCTTCGGCATCCCTACCGCGCTGATAGTCGGCGTTGCCGTGGTGAGCGGCCTGCTGATCGCGACCATTACGAGCGTCGCATTGAAGACGCGGCGGCGTACTGTCGTGATAGGCGAACGAGATATGGTGGGGGCCGTCGCCGAAGTCGTGGAGGCAAATGACGGCGGTGGTTGGGCGCGCATCCACGGTGAGAACTGGCGCGTCGTCAGCAAGACGCCATTGTGGCCCGGGCAAAAGGTCCGGGTGCTGGCGAGAAACGGGCTGGTGCTGGAAGTCGCGCCTGTCGGCAATCACGCAACGGGAGAATAGCCATGGTTTTCGAGTTCGGATTCGGCGGTATCGTCATCATTCTCATTGCGCTTCTTGTCTCTGCGATTCGCATTCTCAGGGAGTATGAACGCGCGGTTGTTTTCCAGCTGGGCCGGTTCTGGAAGGTGAAGGGCCCAGGCCTGGTAATCCTTATTCCGGGTATCCAGCAGATGGTGCGGGTGGACTTGCGAACGGTAGTGCTCGACGTGCCGACGCAGGACGTCATCTCGCGTGACAACGTTTCGGTGAAGGTGAATGCGGTGATTTATTTCCGTGTGGTCGATCCGGCGAAAGCCATCATCCAGGTGGAAAACTTTCATGAAGCGACCAGCCAGCTCGCGCAGACAACTTTGCGGTCGGTGCTGGGCAAGCATGAACTCGACGATATGCTCGCAGAGCGGGAGCGCTTGAATCTGGATATTCAGCAAGTGCTGGATGCGCAAACGGATACCTGGGGCATCAAGGTGACCAACGTCGAAATCAAACACGTCGACCTGAACGAAACGATGGTACGCGCGATTGCCCGTCAGGCCGAGGCCGAACGCGAGCGACGGGCCAAAGTGATACATGCTGAGGGAGAACTGCAG
>JAQGMD010000303.1 GCA_028292565.1 Burkholderia sp.
GCTCGAACAGTTGGCGGGCCACGCGGAATCGAGATTTTTTTCATTCGGCGACACCGTATGCAATGCGGGCGAACCGGCTGACGGCTTGTATGTGGTGAAGTCCGGCTCGGTTCGCATCTTCACTGAAGACCAGGGCAAAGAAATCAGCATGGGCGTGCGCAAGGAGCGCGAAGTCTTTGCCGAAATCGCCATGTTGCGGGATTACCGGCACGAATCTTCCGTGCGCGCCTCGGCAAAGACGGAGTTGCTGTTCATACCGCGCGGCGTCATCGAGCCGGTCGTATCCCGCAATCCTGCCGCGATGGGCTTTGTCACCAGCTATCTTGCGATCAGTTCGGCAGGGGGCGTGGTTGCGCGACTGTTCGACCTGCGCGGCAAGGTGAACAAGAATGAACTCGAGGATTTCGTCCGTAGCGTGGGCGTGAAACGGGTCAACGCCGGCAGGGAGATCCTGAAACAGGACGCGCGTGACGACCGCAGGTTGTATGTCGTGAGGCATGGAGAGGTGCGCATCGTGCGCATTGAGGACGGCGACGAGTATCCGCTTGCCACGCTGCGCCAGGGCGAAATCTTCGGCGAACGAGCCTGCCTGATGCGCCAGGAACAGATGGCGTCGGTGATCGCGAATACGGATGTCACGCTGCTGGTCATTCCCGAGAAGACGGTGCACCTGATCCTGGACCGCAACCCGAAGCTACGCGAAGTATTGGAAGAACGAATCAGGTTTGTCGACCGCGAACTGCATCGCCAGAAGAAGCTGGCGGAACGGCGCAAGCGTCCGGTCACGCTCGACCTGCACTCAAAGCCGGAACTCGGCGAGAAGGTCATCAAGCGCTTTCCACTGGTCGAGCAAGCCGAAGAGATGGACTGCGGTGCCGCTTGCCTTGCGATGATTTGTCGGCACTATGGCATCGCGATGACCTTGGGCAAGCTCCGCGAACTGGCCAATGTCACCACGCAGGGAGCCACGCTCGACAGTCTTGCGCGCGTAGGCGAATCGCTCGGGTTCACCACGCGCGGGCTCCAGTGCACCTATGAATCGCTGCTCGGCTTCGAGCTGCCGTTCATCGTCCACTGGGAGGGCTACCACTATGTGGTCGTGTACGGTGTTTCGAAGCGACAGGTATGGGTGGCGGATCCGGCGGTCGGCTTCCGGAAGATGAGCGTGGAAGAGTTCGAGCGCGGCTGGAGCGGCACATGCCTGGTCTTTACCCCCGGCCAGAACCTGGCGCAGCTTGCCGCGTCGCGCTCACCCTGGGTGCGATTCGCCGGCTATCTGAAACCGTACAAGAAGATACTCCTGCACCTGTTCATGGCTACCTTCGTGATCCAGATGCTGGGACTGGTCCCGCCGTTGATCATCCAGAATATCCTTGACGGAGTCATCGTGCATCAGAACGTCAGCCTGTTGCATCTGCTGATAGGCGGATTGATTATCTCCAATGTGTTTACACAGTTGATGGCGACGATACGGGCTTATCTCGCGAACTTCATGGTGCGTAATATGGATTTTGCGATGATGTCGCACTTCTTCAAGCACACGATGTCGCTGCCATTTTCATTCTTTGCAAAGCGCAAGACCGGCGACATTTATGCGCGCTTCCAGGAAAACCACACGATCCGCGCGTTCCTGACCGAGTCGACGGTCACGACCCTGCTCAACTTGTTGATGGTGTTCATTTACTTCACCATCCTGTTCTTGTACAACGTGAAGATGACAATGGTCCTGATTGCATTCGTGATTCCGATCATCGCGTTGACGGTGCTCGCGACACCGCGGTTGAAGAACTCCGCGCGCGCTTCATTCACTGCGTCGACCGAAGCGCAAGCGCATCTGATGGAGGCGCTCGGCGGTGTGGAAACTATCAAGGGCATGGGCATCGAGCGCCCGGTCCGCCTGAAATGGGAAAAGAAATACGCGAAGGCGCTTGACGTACAGTACCGGGGACAGCAATTCAATATACTGGTCTCGATGGGCAGCCAGGTGCTCAGTGCCGCTACCACCATCGCGGTCCTCTGGGTCGGGGCCAACCTGGTGCTGTCACGCGAGATGACCATCGGCCAGCTGATGGCGTTCAACGCGTTGATGGGGAGCGTTCTTGCACCGTTGATGGGCCTGGTCGGACTCTGGAGCATGCTGCACGATGCCGGCGTTTCGATGGAGCGCCTTGGCGATGTGCTCGATATGGAGCCGGAACAAAAGCCGGAGGACCTTTCGTCGCGGGTCGTGTTGCCGGATTTGCAGGGTGATATCCGGCTTGAGGGCATCTACTTCCGTTATGGCGGCGATGAAACGCCGTATGTCCTTGAAAACATCAGCCTCGACATCAAGCCGGGGGAACTGGTTGCGATCGTCGGACGCAGCGGCTCGGGGAAAACGACGCTCGCAAAGATGCTGGTGGGGTTCTATACACCCACCGAAGGCAAGCTGATCATCGACGGCTACGACATGAGCGTGATCGACAAGGATTATTACCGTGCGCAGGTAGGTTATGTCATGCAGAGCAATCTGCTGTTCTCCGGCACCATAGCCGAGAACATCGCCAGCGGTGATGAGAGTCCGGATCGCCGGCGCATCGAAGAAGTGGCGAAGATGGCGGACGCCCACGCCTTCATCAGCAAAATGCCCTTGGGTTACGAGCAGATCGTGGGTGAGCGCGGTGTCGGTTTGTCCGGCGGGCAGATTCAGCGCATTTGTATCGCGCGGGCGCTTTACCATGATCCGCGCCTGCTGGTTTTCGATGAGGCAACTTCGGCGCTCGATACGCAGTCCGAGAGCAACATCATCGGGAGCATGCACGAGATACTCAAAGGTCGTACTGCAGTCATCATCGCCCACAGGCTCAGCACGATCATGCGGGCCGATAAAATACTGGTGCTGTATGAAGGCGCGATCGTGGAACAAGGGCGGCATGAGGAACTGGTCGACCGTAGGGGCATGTACTATCAACTCGTCCAGAAACAGCTGAGCGCAGCATGAAACTATTTAACCAGAACCTGCATGGAAGCTCCGCGCTCTCGTACGCGGGACTACTCGAAAAAATAGAAATCCTGCGCTCGACGCTGCGCTGGGCTTCGCGGCTGGAACGCGCTGAGATAGAAAAGCTGCTACGGCAATCGAATGCATTGCGTGACGAAGTGATGCAGTTGTCGCACAAGGAGCGATTCATCAAGGCGGCCGGTTCGGAGCCCGAGCCTGTGGACCTGTCGCCGGGTGATCGCCGGCGAGCTCTGCTTGCGCGCAGCTTCGTTTTTGAAGGGACGTTTGGTGACAATCCGAAGCTGCTTGATGCGCTGGAGATTGCGGAGAAAGCCGCGCCGACCGACTTGCCGGTCCTCATCGATGGCGAGAGCGGGACGGGCAAGGAACTGATGGCCAAGGTCATCCATGCCAATGGTTCGCGCTCCGACAAGCCTTATATTTCGGTGAATTGCGGGGCCATACCGGACAACTTGCTCGAGTCCGAGCTGTTTGGTCACAAGAAGGGCGCATTCACCGGCGCGGCCAACGACCGCAAAGGTAAATTCGAAAGTGCGCACAAGGGGACCATTTTTCTCGACGAGATTGGTGAATTGCCGCTGGCCGGCCAGGTGAAGTTATTGCGCGTGCTGCAATCGCATGAGATTCAGCGGGTGGGGTCGGACGAGACCATCTCCGTGGACGCCCGCATCGTGGCTGCGACCAACAAGAACCTGCGGCGCCTGATCCAGGAAGGGACGTTTCGCGAGGACCTGTTTTATCGGCTCAGCGTGATTCATCTGACCTTGCCGCCGCTACGGGATCGAACGGATGAAATACCGTTGCTGATTGCTTACTATTGCGACGAGGCTGCGGAAACGCTCAAGCGGCGTCCAATCAAAATGTCGCCGCGCCTGCGGGACTTCCTGCTGAATTATTCTTATCCGGGGAATATACGGGAGCTGCGTAATTTGCTTTATCGGATCTCTTGTCTGGCCGGGGATACAGCGGAGCTTGCGCATCTGCCCGAGGATATCCGGCCGAAGGCGCCTGCTTCGATTGCCGTCACTGATGCAGCTGCTCCGGCTTCACTCAGTGACGCAAAACGCGCTGCGAGCGATGAGGCGGAAAAAGCGTTCCTGGAGCGGGGGCTGCAGGAGGTTGGCGGTACCGTGGCGGAGCTGGCGCGGCGGTGTGATATGAATCGTTCGCACTTGCAGATGCTGTTGAAGAAGCATGGGATACATTCGAAGGATTTTCGGAAGAATGGGTCTGGCCGGAGCGAACAACGTACCTGAAATGCGGGTCTCGGTTTATCGGGGGCCGCGATGTTGGGATTTGCATTCCAACCTACGATCTCCGTGAATTCGGTTGGAGGTAGGTTGGGATGCCAATCCCAACGCACCGGCGCATGCAAAGGGGCCAGTGGTTCATCCGGGGCCGCCGCATGGGAACGGGTGCCTGCCCTATGCAAAAACATGATCAGCCAGCAGCAGCACTGCGCTATGCGCAGCCACTTTGATCTTGTTACTCTCCGGCTGCCTCCGCGGCGCTTCCCCGCCTGCGACATGCTCAGTCGCATCAAGCACCGTACGCCAGTTAATAGCAGGCTGCGGAAGCACAAACTCCCGATCCTCCGTATACGCATTCAAAAGTAACAGCGACGCGCAAATCGTTTTGGCTTCTCCATTCCGCCCTTCGCTTGCCAGCCGCCGAAGCGCAAGCAACCGCCCCCCGGCAAAATCCCATCGCTCCGGCGTCATTTCCTTGCCGCTTTCGTCGAACCACGCGGTATCCGGCACACCCTGCACCGTTTTCGAACTCGCTGTCATGAATCGCGTGCTGCGCAGGGTGGGGTGCGTCAATCTGGTGGCGATGCAGCGGCGGGTAAATTCAATGAGCGCCCGTCCCACGTCGCTTTCGGCCAGGCTCCAGTCGAACCAGGAGGTTTCATTGTCCTGGCAATAGGGATTGTTATTACCGTTCTGGGTGCGGCAGAATTCATCGCCACCCAATAGCATCGGCGTGCCGTTCGAGAACATCAGGGTCATCAGCATCGCGCGTTTGATCCGCTCGCGCAGCGCTAGAATCGCCGGATCATCGGTCGGGCCCTCGACGCCCCAGTTGCTGCCTTTGTCGTCGTTGCTGCCATCCCGGTTGTCTTCCAGATTGGCCACGTTGTGTTTCTGGCTGTAGCTCACCAGGTCCTGAAGCGTTTGCCCGTCATGCGCAGTCACAAAGTTGATGGATGCCCATGCGCGGCGACGATGGCGGTTGAAGAGGTCGGCGGAGCCCAAAAGCCGGGCGGCGATCGCCCCGCGCTTGCTCGGGTCGCCTCGCCAGAAAGTCCTCACGTCGTCCCGGAAGCGGTCGTTCCATTCGGCAAGGCCGGCCGGTTGGCTGCCGACCTGATACCCGCCGGGACCGAGGTCCCACGGCTCAGTAATCAGCTTTTTGCCTGCCAATACCGGGTCCTGCAACAAGGCATCGAAAAATCCGGCGCCGGGATCGAAGCCGTACCGCTCACGTCCTAACGCCGCACCGAGGTCGAAGCGAAAGCCGTCGACATGGAACTCCTGCACCCAATAGCGCAGCGAGTCCATCGCCAGTTGAAGCACCCGCGGGTGGGACAGGTTGAACGTGTTGCCGCAGCCGGTGTAATTCACCAGGTGCCGGGCATTGTCGTGAAGACGATAGTAGCTGGCATTGTCGAGTCCGCGAAACGAAAGCGTAGGACCGGGTTCTCCTTCTTCGCAGGTGTGGTTGTAGACGACGTCCAGTATCACTTCGATGCCGGCGGCATGCAGTTGTCGAATCGCATGGCGCATTTCATTCGGCGATTGCGAAGCGAGATAGCGCGGCTCCACCGCAAAAAACGATAAGGTGTTGTATCCCCAATAGTTGCTCAGGCCGTTCGCAACCAGCCGGCGATCCTGCAGGAACGCATGCACCGGTAACAGCTCCACGGCAGTAATGCCGAGTTTGACGAGATACTCGATCACGAAGGGGTCGGCGAGCGCGGCAAACGTTCCACGCAGGTTGGGATCGATATGCGCGGCCCCCATCGTCATGCCACGCACATGGGTTTCGTAGATGACGGTTTTTTCCCAGGGCACTGCGGGCGGACGGTCGTCATGCCAGTTGAACGAGGATTCAACGACCACGGCCTTGGGCATCGCCGGAGCGCTGTCGCGGCGGTCGTAGCTCAGGTCACCCCTGCTCGAATGATAGCGATAGCCAAACAGCGCGTCGCTCCACCGTACATGGCCATGCATAAGTTTCGCATACGGATCCAGCAGCAGCTTGTTCGGATTGAAACGGTGGCCGCGATCGGGGTCGTAAGGGCCGTAGGCGCGGTAGCCATAAAGCGTGCCCGGCGCGAGACCGGGAAGATAGCCGTGCCATATCTGGTCGGTACATTCCGGAAGCGAAATCCGCGCAGTCTCGTGTCTGCCCTCCGCGTCGAACAGACAAAGCTCCAGCTTGACGGCATGCGCCGAAAACACCGCGAAGTTTGTCCCGTGACCATCGTAATTGGCTCCCAGCGGATAGGGCAGGCCCGACTCCATGGCCGGCATGATCGCTGACGCCGGCATGGTTATCGTGTGCGCTTGAGTACGAGCGCGGACAGGGGAGGCAGGGTCAGCACGATTGATTGAGCCATGCCATGGCTACTCTGCAGCTCAGCGGAGAATGTTCCTGCCCCGGGACCAGTGCCACCATAGGGGCCAGTGTCGGTGTTGATCATCTCTTGCCATACCGAAGCCATGTGAGCATCGTGCGACGGCACGCCGATCCGGTAGCCTTCCCGCGGCACCGGTGTCATGTTCAGGATCACCAGCAGCGGTGCATCGTCGTCGCTTCCCTGCCGCAGCCAGGCGAGTACGCTGTTGAGGTTGTCGTCGCCGATCACCCAGCGGAAACCTTCGTGCGTGCAGTCGTTGCGATGCAGGGCCGGTTCACTGGCATATAGCCGATTCAGGTCCCGGACCAGGCGCTGCACGCCGCGGTGAGCCGGATGGTCGAGCAGATCCCAGGTCGGCGATGCATCGTGGTTCCATTCTGTTTGCTGGCCGAACTCACAACCCATGAACAGCAGTTTTTTGCCGGGGTGGGTCCACATCATGGCGAAATAGGCGCGCAGGTTGGCCATGCGCTGCGCAGCATCTGCCCCGGCCATCTTGCTGAGCAGCGATCCCTTGCCATGTACCACTTCATCGTGCGAAACCGGCAGCATGAATTTTTCCGAGAACGCATAGACCAGCCCGAAGGTCAGGTCGTGATGGTGATACTGGCGGAATAGCGGGTCATGGCTCATGTACCGCAAGGTGTCATGCATCCATCCCATGTTCCACTTGTACGTAAAGCCGAGCCCCCCGGTTTCCACCGGCGCCGATACGCCGGGCCATGCGGTCGATTCCTCGGCAATCATCATCGCGCCCGGGCAGCGCTCGGCGACCACCTGGTTCAAGGTGCGCAGGAAGTCCACTGCCTCCAGGTTTTCCCTGCCGCCGTAGACGTTAGGGACCCACTCTCCCGGGTCGCGGCTGTAATCGCGATACAGCATGGAGGCCACCGCATCGACGCGCAGACCGTCGACATGGAAATGTTCCAGCCATTCAAGCGCGCTGGCGATCAGGAAGCCGCTCACTTCGCGCCGCCCGAGATTGTAGATCAGCGTGTTCCAGTCCCGGTGAAAACCCTCGCGCGGGTCCTGGTGCTCGTATAACGGGGTGCCATCGAACCGCGCGAGCCCATGCTCGTCGGACGGAAAATGCGCCGGCACCCAGTCGAGTACCACGCCGAGTTCGGCCGCATGACATCGATCGACGAAGGCGGCAAATCCCGCAGGCGTGCCGAACCGCGCGCTCGGTGCAAAGATGCCCAATGGCTGGTAACCCCATGATCCACCGAACGGATGCTCCATTATCGGCAGCAGCTCCAGATGGGTAAAGCCCATGCCGCGCGCATAGGGGATCAGCCTGTCCGCGAGTTCATTCCAGTTCAGGCTGCGGCCTCCTTCCTCAAGTATCCGCAACCACGAACCGACGTGCACTTCGTACACTGATATCGGCGCATCCCGTCGATGCCGCTGTTCGCGGTTTGCCATCCATGCTTCATCAGTCCAGCGGAAGGATGTGACTGGAGCGACCACCGACACTGTCGATGGAGGAGCTTCGGTGGCACGTGCCACCGGATCGGCTTTCAGCGGCAGGACGTTGCCGTCGGGCCCGACGATTTCATACTGGTAGCGTGTGCCTGCGGTCTGCCGCGGAATAAAAAGCTCCCATATGCCCGCCTCAACGCGGGACCGCATTGGATGCCGTCGTCCGTCCCAGTGGTTAAAGTCGCCAACCACGGACACGCGTTGTGCGTTGGGCGCCCACACTGCAAAGCGCGTACCGGCCACGCCGTCGATGGTCATCGGTAGGGCGCCGAGGCAGCGTCCCAGCTCGCGGTGTGTACCTTCGGCGAGCAGATGCATGTCAAGGTCGCCGAGCAGCAGACCGAAGGTATACGGGTCTTCGGTGGTCTGAACCTGCATGCCGCCGTCGGGCGTAGGCCACGTGATGTGCAAGAGGTAGGGTTCGCCTGGCGCAAGCGTCGGTGTGCTGCTGACGAAAAAGCCGGTCTGGTTGATGTTGTAAAGGGATTCGATCAGCCCGCCATCGGGCGCGATCACGTCGACTGCGCGTGCGTCCGGCTGAAAAGTGCGGACTATCATGTTGTCGCCTGACCGGTGCGGGCCGAGCAACGCGAATGGATTCGTCAACCGGCCATGCAGCACGGCTTCGACGGTAACCGCATCGATTCCGGGAAATTGTTCGGCCAGTTCACTCATTCGACGATACTCCATGTGGCATATCGAGCAGCTGCGCCGCTATGTTCGCCATGCCGTTGGCCGGTACGGAGATCCAATCCGGCCGGTTGTCCGCTTCATAGCATACCTCGTACGCGGACTTTTCCAGCACGAACAGGTTCAGCAAAGATCGCTCGGCTTCCTCGGAAATGGCGAGCGGGCCCGCATGGGCGGCTTCCCGGTAGGCACTCAGGAACGTCGATTGGGACCGCGGGACAAAGTTACGCAGGATATGCTGCTTGCGCAATTCTTCCGCCTCGCTCAGGTCGCCCGGCCCATGCATGCTTGCGAATGCTGCGGCGTAGTCCAGTGAGCGCAGCAAGCCGGCGACGTCGCGCAGAGGACTGGTCTTCTCGCGTCGCTGCTCGAGCGGCTTGGCGGGTTCTCCCTCGAAGTCGACGATGTACACATCCCCCTGAGCGACCAGCACTTGCCCCAGGTGAAAATCGCCGTGTACCCGGATGCTCAGCGTCCCGACCGCCGCCGCTGCCAGCGCGTCGATCTTCTCCAGCAATTGCGCGCGTTGCCCGATCAATCGTGTAATCCGGTCTTGCGACTCGACGGTGCTCCAATCGGCTTTACGCTGCAAAGCTTCGACCGCTGCCTCGACCTGGCGCCGGGTGCCCGCGGCCCACGCCTTTGCATCCTTTTCGGTAACCTGCCGCGGCGAAAAATCAGGATCGTCCGTTGCCGCGGCCAGGGCTGTATGCATCTCGCCGAGGCGACGACCGAGCATGGTCGCCAATGTCGTCAGTTCATTCTGCGGGTCGGAGACTTCAATCGGCAGTTCCGAGCCTGGCGCCGTTTCCGGCAGCGCCGCTTTCTGTATCGATAGAGACAAGGTATCGAGCGTCCATTGCCAGGCATCTCCCTGGTTATCGATGAACTGCTGCAGCATGATCATCGTGTACTGCGTACCGTCCGCTCCGAAGCGCGTCACTTCGCCGAGCATCTGGGGCGTATTGGCATACCCGAGCAGGGTGAGGTAGCGGCCCATTTCAGCTTCCGGATGCACACCCGGCGACAGATGGCGTATGAGTTTCAGCACCACCTTGTCATCAGCGATCAGCGAGCTGTTCGATTGTTCGGCCGACAACCTGCGGATCACCGGCTTGGCCGACACATCAAGCTTGTCCAGCGCTTCAGTCGGGATGAACCGGATCTCGCCATCCTCGGTCGCAATGGTGCTGCGGGCGCGCAACAGGTCTACGATCACAAAGGTGAATGAATCGAGCGCATAGGCATCGGTCAGGAAACCGACATGGCGTCCGCGCCGCACCCTTGCCAGCGCCAGTTGGTGCGGCAGCGCTGTGACGATGTCTTCTTCCCGGATGTAACCGAATGGAAGCAGATAGCGTTCCGTCCCTGTCGCGGTGGTTGCTTCAATCTCGGCAAGCATGGTCGGCATCACATCGGGCCGGGCATGGGCGGCCGGCAGGGGGCCGGCCAACGCTATGCGGGTGGACAGCAACTTCTGCTGCTTGGCGGCGTACCAGCGCCGCTTGGGCAGGTAGGCCGGCAACGCCTCAGTCTCGAGCACGGTGCGCCTCTGCGGATCGAGGATCTCCATGACGCTGTGGCGCAACACTAACGTCGACAGTTCCGGCAAAGGTTCCGGAGCAGGGGTATGCCACGTCGGCATACTCGATTTCGGCGCCAGCACGAACCAGAAAAAGCCGTATGGCGGGAGCGTCAGCTGGTAAGGCAGCTGTCCGATAGGCGGGAATGCCGAGCCGCCTGTCATTTCGACCGGCACCTGGTCGGCATATGCGGACAGGTCCAGCTCCACTGCCTGGGCGGAACGCGACACATTGGCCACGCACAGGATGGTCTCGACCGAATCGCCTTCATCTCCCTTGTGATACTGCCGCAGATACGCAAAGATCCGGCGATTGGTCGGATACAGCAATATCATCGTGCCGCGGCTGAATGCGCAGTGCTGTTTGCGCACCGCGATCATGCGCTTCATCCAGTTGAACAGGGAATGAGGATCGGCGCCCTGTGCTTCCACATTCACCGCCTGATAGCCGTAGAGCGGATCGAGCAGGGGTGGAGAGACCAGCCGGGCCGGATCGGCACGGGAAAATCCGCCGTTGCGGTCGGGGGTCCATTGCATCGGCGTACGCACCCCATCTCTATCGCCCAAGTGGATGTTGTCGCCCATGCCGATTTCATCGCCGTAGTAGATGACCGGCGTGCCCGGCATCGACAGCAGCAAGCTGTTCAGCAGTTCCGTGCGCCGCCGGTCGTGTTCCAGCAGTGGCGCCAATCGACGCCTGATGCCGAGGTTGATACGCGCGCGCTTTTCGGACGCATAGTGGTCCCACAGATAGTCGCGTTCCTTGTCCGTCACCATTTCGAGCGTCAGTTCATCGTGGTTGCGCAGGAAGATGGCCCACTGGCAGTCGGGCGGCACTTCCGGCGTCTGCCGCAGAATGTCCGTGATCGGGAAACGATCTTCCTGCGCCAGCGCCATGTACATGCGCGGCATCAGCGGGAAGTGGAAGGCCATGTGGCATTCGTCGCTGTCGCCGAAGTAGGGCCGCACATCCTCCGGCCACATATTGGCCTCGGCCAGCAACATGCGCCCGGAATAGGCGCGGTCGAGCTCGGCCCTGATCTGCTTGAGCACGGTGTGCGTTTCCGCCAGGTTCTCATTGGTGGTGCCGTCCCGTTCTATCAGGTAAGGCACGGCATCGAGCCGCAAGCCGTCGACGCCAAGGTCGAGCCAGAACGCCATCACGCCGAGAATGGCCTTGAGCACTTGGGGATTGTCGAAATTCAGGTCCGGCTGGTGCGAATAAAAGCGATGCCAGAAAAATGCGTTCGCCACCGGGTCCCAGGTCCAGTTGGATTTCTCGGTATCGCAAAAGATGATGCGGGTGCCTGCGTACTTCTCGTCGCTATCGGACCAGACATAGAAGTTGCGTGCCGCCGATCCGGGCTTGGACTGGCGTGCGCGCTGGAACCAGGGATGCTGGTCGGAGGTATGGTTGATCACCAACTCAGTGATGACCCGCAATCCGCGCTTGTGCGCTTCGGAGATGAACCGTTTGGCGTCGGCCATCGTGCCGTAGTCGGGATGCACGCCGCGGTAATCGGCAATGTCATATCCATCGTCCCGCCGTGGCGACGGATAGAAGGGCAACAACCAGATGGTGTTGACGCCGAGCCCCTGGATGTAATCGAGTTTCTCGATCAGGCCGGCGAAGTCGCCGATGCCGTCGTTGTTCGAGTCAAAAAAAGATTTTACATGCAGCTGATAAATGACCGCATCCTTATACCAGAGCGGATCGTTCTTGAACGGTATCCGTTGGGTTTCAGTGCCTAGCCTGATTGAAGTGCGGCGATCCATGTTCACATCCTGTTTTGTCGAATACGCCATATCGCATAGGGGGCGACGAACGGGTCCAGCCTGATTTGCTGGAACTTGCCATGCCAGGTCAGGCGGCCCCCCGCGATAAGATCTTCCGCCTCCAGCGCGCCATCGTCCGGCAAGCCGAATTCCCATAGCGGCAATTCGATGGTGGCCTCCTGGGCCGAATGCGGATCGAGGTTGATGGCAACCATGACTACGTTGTCGCCGAATGGCCGGGAGCTGCTGACCGGCGCGGTGGACTTGATGAAGTAAAGAATGTGGTCATTGGACGCGTTCAGGAAACGGATGCCGAGATGCGACTGCAGCGCCGCGTTCTCCTTGCGGATCCGATTCAGCACGCTGATCTCATGGATGATGTTGCCCGGACGATGCCAGTCCCACGCCCGGATCTCGTATTTTTCCGAGTCCAGGTATTCTTCCTTGCCCGGCACGGGCGCGCCTTCGCACAATTCGAAGCCACTGTACATGCCCCATAGTCCGGACAGCGTCGTTGCCAGTGCGGCCCGGATCAGGAAGCCGGGACGGCCGGAACGCTGAAGAAAGGTCGGATTGATATCGGGCGTATTGACGAAGAAGTGCGGACGAAAATATTCGCGCACGGCGGTGGTCGTCAGTTCCGTCATGTATTCCGTGAACTCTTCCTTTGAGTGACGCCAGGTGAAATAGGTATACGACTGCGCATAGCCGATCTTGGCGAGGCGGTACATCATCTTCGGCCGGGTAAATGCCTCCGACAGGAAGATGGTATCGGGATGGCTGCTGCGTATATCGGCAATCATCCATTCCCAGAACGGCAATGGCTTGGTATGCGGATTGTCGACGCGGAAAACGCGTACCCCTTCACGCACCCAGAACAGGACCACATCACGCAATGCGATCCACAGGCCCGGCACGGCGCCGGGTGCGTAGAAATCGACGTTGACGATGTCCTGGTACTTCTTCGGCGGGTTTTCCGCATAGCGTATCGAGCCGTCGGGGCGCCAGGCGAACCATTCGGGATGCTGCTTCAACCACGGATGATCCGGCGAGCACTGAATCGCGAAGTCCAGCGCCAGTTCCAGGCCGTGCTTCGCCGCTTCGTCGCGCAGGTGGCGGAAGTCGTCGAGCGTTCCGAGTTCCGGGTGGATCGCGTCGTGCCCACCGTCCGCGGATCCGATGGCATATGGGCTGCCGGGGTCGGTGGGTGATGGCGTCAGGCTGTTATTGCGGCCTTTGCGGTGTTTGCTGCCGATCGGGTGGATCGGCGTGAAATACAGCGTATCGAAACCCATCGCCTGGATTTCGGGGAGGCGACGGATGACGTCGGCGAAGGTGCCGTGCCGCGCCGGGTCCCCGCTTTGTGAACGCGGGAACAGCTCGTACCAGCTGGAGAAACGCGCAGCTGTGCGGTCCACATCGATGCGCAATGGCGGATCCTGGCGTACCGCGAAAGGACGCGGATCAGCGACTTCCATCGCCTCTTTGACAGGTTCGGACAGCAGTGCCGCAACGCGATCGGTGTCGCTGGTTTTTGAGGCCTTCAAAGTCTTTGCCACGGACCGCAAAGTCTCTGCGGCATGCGTCAGCTTCTTCTCTTTTGCATACGTCGCAGCCGCTTCGACCAGCAAGCGTCCTTCCTCGAGTTCGACTGCGACATTTAACCCGGCAGTGGTTTTCTTTTCCAGCTCGTCACGATAAGTCGCGAAAGCATCGCGCCAGGCCTCCACCGAAAAGAAGTGTCTGCCTATGCGGGTGAGCGGGAGCGTCGCGGCCCATCTGTCGTTGGCAACGAAATGCATGCGCATCTGCTGCCATTCGGGCTCGTCCGCGGCACGCCACAGGAGGTTGACGGCCAGCTTGTCGTGTCCGTCCATGAATACATCGGCCTCAATCGCGACCGCATCGCCTATTGCCCGCTTTACCGGAAAGAGGCCGTCGTCTACCGAGGGCGTAATGGCTTCGATCGCGATACGCGCCGAACGCGCTGCCGCCGCAACGCCGCGATCGGATTCGTGAGCCTCGGTCAGGATCGGCGCCATCCTGCGGGCAACGAATAGCTGCAGTTCCGCAGCTCCTAGTTCGAGCGGCCCTTTGGTGTCGATATCGGATGCCGGCCAGATGCGTTCGCTCCGGACGTATCCATCGGTGCGTTCGAGCAGCCGCGTCTCGTCGACTGCGCAGGAATGCTGGGTATCGGCATTCGCGACGATTAATAGTGCCTTGTCCGTTCCGCGTTGGCTGACTCCGTAACGTAGCAGCACGGCGAGGCCGGAATCGATGCCGCGCGCGATACGCAGTCGTCCGCTACGAAACGCCGCGCCATTGGAGGCGATGAATTCATTGGCACTCGCTATGTCGCCGGAGAGGTCGTGAACTGCGTTGGCACTCAACCAGTCGGCGTGCGACTGATTGCCGGGCGGGCGCGAAATGCCATATTCGAATCCCATCGGCATCAGGATGCCGTTCCCGATCGCTGCGGCAAGGCGCAATGCACGCTGGTACAACCGGCGACGGGCATCGGTATCGTCATTCGTGGTGACATTGGCAATGATCGGCTGGTCAGGGCTGTCGGGAAAGGCTATAGGCGGGGCGATACGGTCTAGCCGTGCCAGTTCCTCTGCCAGCCAACCCGACCGATAATCCCACCAGGCGCCCGAGGAAAAAGTGGCGTCAAATCCGCAACCCGGCAGCCCCTCGAGTTGCTGCGCCGTGCATCCGGGTGTCCAGGCGAGGAAGCGCACCGAGGGGTCGGCCGCTTTGACTGCCGCGATCAGCTTTTTCCAGAAGTGTGGCGGGGTCGATGCAAGTTCCATGCACCGGAAGCCGGTGACGCCCGCATCGACCCAGGAATGCAGGCGTCGAGACCAATATCCGAGGACTTCTTCGGCTATCCGCGGCTGATCGAGACGAAGCGTGCGACGGGTGTAACGTCCCGGCGTTTTGCGCGGATCTGGAAGCTGGTCGCCGTCATCGCTTGAGAACCAGTCCGGGCGGCTCGCTCCGACGTCAGCGAGATCCAGGTCGATGAGCAGGCGGAGCTTCTTGCGCTTGCACATGCGCGACAACTCTTCCTGCTCGAGCTGTGCAGGTATGAGCAGATGGTCAAAGCCCATCTGTATGCATCTGTCGAGATGCATATCAAGCTCTGATATCGGGCCAACAAGGTCCGACCGCAGATAGAAAATCCTGGGAAGAAAAGGCGCCGACACAGCCGACGTCATGACGCACCTCTGCATTCAAGTGGAACGGGTGGAAAGTTGACTGTTGCCTATCATTGAGCAATCCGAGGTGCAATTTGTTCCAGAAAGTCATTCAAAAAAGTAATCCCGTTGCGCGAGCGCGAGCGCGAATGCGATTCCGCAAATAATCATTTCCTTGCGGAACAAAAGTGGCATGTGGCAATCTACCGCAAGTCACGTTCCGACGGTGTGCACCAACGTTTAAGAGGGGCTTCATGATTATTTACCAGGTATACCCGAGAAGTTTCCAGGATTCCAATAACGACGGTATCGGCGACCTCGCGGGTCTGGAACGGCGACTTCCGTACATTAAGAGCCTCGGCGTCGACGCCGTGTGGATCAGCCCCTTCTTCCAGTCGCCGATGAAGGACTTCGGTTACGACGTCTCCGATTACCGGCAAGTCGATCCCATCTTCGGAACGATGGAAGACTTGCGGAGCATGATGGAGTGCGCCCGTCGGCTGGAACTCGGCGTGATTGTCGACATGGTGATCTCCCACACTTCGGAAGAGCACGCCTGGTTCAGGCAAAGCCGCGCCAAAGAAAATGACAGGTCCGACTGGTACCTTTGGGCCGACCCCAAGCCTGACGGGAGTCCGCCCAACAACTGGGTATCGGTTTTCGGCGGCACCGCGTGGCGGTGGGATGCGGAGCGGCGCCAGTATTATTTCCACTCATTCCTGTCCAGCCAGCCGGACCTGAACATGCACCATCCGGCGGTGCAGGAGCAGGTTCTGGCTGAGATGAAGTACTGGCTCGACATGGGCGTGTCCGGATTCCGTTTTGATGCCTGCAACCATATTTTCCAGGACCAGTTGTTACGCGATAACCCGCCGCGTGAGGACAACAGCTCTGCGCTTCATCCTTATGGTTTCCAGGTGCACGTCTATGATCAGGCTCGTCCTGAGATGCTGCCCTTTCTCGAGAGAATACGCAGCCTGCTCGACCAGTACTGCGCGTTCAGCCTGGCCGAAGTGGGCGGGCACGATGCGCTGAAGCTCATGGGCGAGTACACCGGCGCAACGCGCCTGCATTCCGCCTACAGCTTTTCCATGATGACGCCCGACAGCAGCGCGGCGCATGTAAGGAAGGTGATTGCCACGTTAGAGGAATCGATCACGGAACCGGCCGTTGCCTGCTATGCATTGAGTAACCATGACAAGCCCCGTGTGGCTACGCGCTGGTTACAAGGCAGGGACCGCGTCGAGACGGCAAAGGAAATGCTCGCCTTGTTGTTCTCAATGAAAGGCGACATCTGTCTCTATCAGGGCGAGGAGTTGGGCTTGCCCGAAGCAAGCGTGCCGTTCGAGCGGCTCCAGGATCCGTTCGGCAAGTCTTTCTGGCCCAAGTTCAAGGGCCGCGATGGGTGCCGCACGCCGATGCCCTGGACCGGCGCGGCCGGTTGCGGATTCAGCGAGGGCGAACCCTGGCTGCCGTTGGACGAGGTCCATCGGGAACTCAGTGTTGAAAGCCAGGATAAGCGCGCGAATTCGGTACTGAATTTTGCGCGGCAGGTCATTGCGCTGCGCAAGGCGCGTCCTGAATTGGACAAGGGCTCCATTCATCTTCTTGACGCGCCGGACGGGGTGCTCGCGTTTTCCAGGCGGTTTGAAGAGCGGGCGCTCATTTGTCTGTTCAATATGGACGTCGCACCAAAACGGGTTTCTTCCTTGCCCTTTAGCGGGATGGTCCTGGGCCAGCATGCGGAAATAGACAAGCAACGGGTTACGCTCGGGGTTAGCGGGTTTTGTTTTCTTGAGGCGGTGTAGCGGCGGCCCAATAACGGGGATCCCCGCGGAGGCGGGGATCCAGAGATGCACCACTGTCGCCATTTATCGGGATAAGGCGCCGCGCAGGAATAAGTTGGGCAATTTGGCGGCCGTCGCGGGATGCGGTGCAAGGCGTGAGGAGGAGCCATAGCGAGCTATGGCGACGACGAGCAACACGTTCGCAAGAAAAAAGAAGAACAG
>JAQGMD010000325.1 GCA_028292565.1 Burkholderia sp.
CTCGCGTGCTAATTTTTCCGCTGCGGCTCGTTTGCGCTTGCGCAGCGGCGTTCCCATCAAGTATAAAATGACTGTGACGGGTAACACGCCATACAGGAGGAACGTCATGAGGCCGGCGATGAAAGAATGTTCGGTGATGGACATCATGACGACGACGTACATCCACGCGATGGCGACGATATGCATAAGAATCTGAGCAGCGAACAGCGGGAAAACCGTAACGATACGCCAAATGAGAGACGCCAGCATGAATCTGTTCCCACCCCAACCCGACCCCTCCGCATGGATGCTTCAGTTCATCGATCCGGCCGCATGGCAGAAATGGGCTTCGTTATCCGCGCCACCGCAGATAAACAATGAAGCACTCAGGCCGATCTCGCCAACGATGAGCGAGATGGACGCCAAGGTCGATCCGGAGCGATTTGCGGACCTGCAGCAGGACTATGTGAAGGAGCTGTCCGCGCTGTGGGAAGACGCGCTGGCCGCGAAGCCCCGCGAACTTTCGGATCGGCGTTTCGCCGCACCCGAATGGCAATCGCATACGCTGTTTTCATTCAATGCGGCGGCGTACCTGCTCAATGCCCGGTTCCTGATGGAGATGGTGGAAGCGGTGGAGGCCACGCCGAGGACGAAGCAAAGGATCCGCTTCGCGGTTCAGCAGATCGTCGACGCGATGTCTCCCGCAAATTTCCTGGTCACCAACCCGGAGGCGCAGCAAAAGCTGATGGAGACCAAAGGCGAGAGCCTGGTCAAAGGCATGGGTCACTTGCTGAACGACCTGCGCAAAGGCCAGATTTCGCAAAGCGACGAAAAGGCGTTTGAGGTCGGAAAAAATGTCGCCAACACCGAAGGCGACGTCGTATTCGAAAATGCGTTCTTCCAGTTGTTGCAGTACAAACCGCGGACCGAGACGGTGTATGAACGCCCGTTGCTGATCGTGCCTCCTTGCATCAATAAATACTACATCCTGGACCTGCAACCAAGCAATTCATTGGTGCGCTATGCGGTGGAACAGGGGAATACGGTATTCCTGGTGTCATGGCGCAATCCCGATGCGTCCATGTCGAATGTGACCTGGGACGACTATATCGAACAAGGCGTGTTCAAGGCGCTTGAAGTCAGCTGCGATGTCTCGGGTCAGGACCAGGTCAATGCGCTCGGATTCTGCGTTGGAGGCACGCTGCTTTCCTCTGCGCTGGCGGCGCTCTACGCGCGCGGGGAAAATCCCGTTGCAAGCCTTACGTTGCTCACCACGCTGCTCGACTATTCCGACCCCGGGGTTATTGAGGTATTCATCGACGAAGCGCAGGTCGCGCTGCGCGAACGTGCCATCGGCAAGGGCGGCCTGATGCCAGGGCGCGATTTCACTTTCGCGTTCTCGAGCCTGCGTCCGAACGACCTCGTGTGGAATTATGTGAAGTCGAACTACCTCAAGGGCGAAGATCCGCCGCCGTTCGATTTGCTGTACTGGAACGCCGACGCGACCAACCTGCCGGGACCGATGTTTTGCTGGTATCTGCGAAACATGTATCTGGAAGACAAGATGAAGGTGAAAGGTGCGCTGACCGTCTGCGGAGAAAAACTCGACCTGTCAAAGATCGATACGCCGATTTTCATTTACGGCTCGCGCGAAGATCACATCGTCCCATGGACTGCCGCGTATGAATCCACGTTCCTGCTCAATCCGAAAAAGCGCAAGCGCAACCGGTTCGTGCTCGGGGCATCCGGGCATATCGCCGGTGTGATCAATCCGCCGGAAAAGAAAAAGCGGAGCTACTGGACCAACGATAAAGTCGCGCCCTCGGCCGAAGCCTGGATGAAGGACGCCAAGGAGCACCCTGGCAGCTGGTGGACCGAATGGTCGGATTTCTTGTCCGGGCACGCAGGAGAGCAGGTGAAAGCGCCGGCCAAACCCGGCAGCGTGAAATATAAACCGATCGAACCGGCCCCTGGTCGATATGTCATGGTCAAAGCCGAATAGCAGTCGTTACCGTTCGCATTTGCAAAGATTCCCGTCCAATGGTTAAATTGCCGGGGAAATTGACTGTCGGTAACACGCCGTGCATTGCAATAAAACCCGAAAGAGGGACAGAAACCGTCGTAAATCTTTGTTTTTTCGCACTATAATTAAATACGCCAAGCGAACGCCTGTTCGCTTTTCTACAGAAATGGATGAGACGCGTTGCGACGCAATATATGGAATTTTCGATGAATAGTGCAAAAAAGATCTCCGAGCGCTTGATCAAGAAGTATCCGAATCGCCGTCTTTACGACACGCAGACGAGTTCTTACATTACCCTCTCCGACGTCAAGCAACTGGTGCTCGAAAACGAAGAGTTCACTGTCATCGACGCCAAATCGGAAGAGGATCTGACCCGCGCTATCTTGCTGCAGATCATCCTGGAAGAGGAGGCGAACGGCACGCCGATGTTTTCGAGCGGCGCGCTGTCGCAGATCATCCGTTACTACGGCCATGCGATGCAGGGCATGATGGGCTCGTATATCGAAAAGAATATCCAGGCCTTCATCGATATCCAGAACAGCCTGGCCGAGAGCTCGAAGGGTTTTTACGAAGGTAAGCCGTTCAGCCCGGAAATGTGGACCCAGTTCATGAACGTCCAGGGCCCGATGATGCAGGGGATGATGAGCAACTACATCGAGCAGAGCAAGAGCCTGTTCATGCAAATGCAGGAGCAGATGCAGAGTCAGACGAAGAACATGTTCGTCACTTTCCCGTTCACCGGGACCGAAAAGCCCACGAAAAAGTAAACTTGCCGGAAAACTAACGACGGTTGTTTCCATCGCCGGACGTTCACGGAAGATACAGCCTCCGAAGGGGTACAATGGCGGATTCGTCTTTTGTACCCCCTATCACGTCATGTCCAACGATTTTCAAGCAGCTCCCAAGGTCGGTTTCGTTTCACTCGGTTGCCCCAAGGCGCTGGTCGATTCCGAGCAAATCCTCACCCAGTTGCGCGCGGAAGGTTACGAGACCGCCAAGTCGTATGACGGCGCCGACCTGGTGATCGTCAATACCTGCGGTTTCATCGATGCCGCCGTCCAGGAGTCGCTCGACGCGATCGGCGAGGCGCTCGCCGAAAACGGCAAGGTAATCGTCACCGGATGCCTCGGCGCCAAGAAGGACGCGGCCGGCAACGACATGATCCAGAGCGTGCACCCCAAGGTGCTGGCAGTGACCGGCCCGCACGCGGTCGGCGAAGTCATGTTCGCGGTCCACAAGTACCTGCCGAAACCGCATGAGCCCTTCATCGACCTCGTTCCGGCGCAGGGCATCAAGCTGACGCCGAAACATTACGCGTACCTCAAAATTTCCGAGGGCTGCAATCACCGCTGCAGCTTCTGCATCATCCCGTCGATGCGTGGCGACCTGGTCTCGCGTCCGATTGCCGACGTGATGCGCGAAGCGGAAAACCTTTTCAAGGCAGGGGTGAAGGAATTGCTGGTCATTTCACAGGACACCAGCGCTTACGGCGTCGATGTGAAGTTCCGCATGGGCTTCTGGAACGGCAAACCGGTCAGGACCCACATGACGCAGCTGGTGACCGCGCTGGGTGAACTGGCGCAACAGTATGGCGCCTGGGTCCGCCTGCATTATGTTTATCCGTATCCGCACGTTGACGACGTGATTCCGCTGATGGCCGAGGGCAGGGTGGTTCCTTACCTCGACGTGCCGTTGCAGCATGCGCACCCGGATGTACTGAAGCGCATGAAGCGTCCGGCCAACGGCGAGAAGAACATCGAGCGCATCCAGGCCTGGCGCAAAATGTGCCCGGACATCACGATCCGCTCGACCTTCATCGCCGGATTCCCGGGCGAGACCGAAGCAGAATTCCAGTACCTGCTCGACTTCCTGAAAGAAGCGGAAATCGACCGCCTCGGCTGCTTTGCCTATTCGCCGGTGGAAGGCGCGACTGCCAATGCGCTGGATAACCCGGTGCCGGACGAAGTGCGCGAAGAGCGCCGCGGCCGCGTGATGGAACTGCAGGAAGGCATTTCGAAGAAGCGCCTGCAAGCGAAGGTCGGCAAAACCTTGCGCGTGCTGATTGACCAGGTCGACACTAGTGGTGGCGTCGGCCGCTCGGTTGCCGATGCGCCGGAAATCGACGGCGTGGTCTATGTCAAACCGCCGTACGAGCCGCACCGCAAACTCCGTGTCGGCGAATTCGTAGACGTCACCGTGACGGCGGCGGATGCGCACGACCTGTGGGCGGAAGCGTAAATGCGGAAGGCGACGTGGATGCTTGCGGTCGTTTGCCTGTGCGGCGGCGCCGCCCACGCGCAGACGACGCCCGCCGCGGCACCTGCCGCTACTGTCGTCGCCAAACCGGTGGTTTTGCGCGGCACGCTCGGCACTGACCAGGTCCAGGTCACCCTGCGCCGCAGGGCCGATGGCGAAGACGGCTACGAAGGCGACTACTTCATTTTTGGCAGCTCGCAAAAAGTCCTGCTTGCGGGCGATGTCGATGCCGAGGATTTCATTTTCGAAGAATCGGAAAACGGCACTGACATATCCGGGCAGTGGGAAGGCAAGCGGACTGGCGACACGATGAGCGGCACATGGCAATCGCCTGGCGGTACGGTCAAAAAGTCTTTCAATATCCAGGTGCTGCGTACTGATGGCACGGCGAAGCAAAAGACACCAAACTCGGCCAGGTAGCCGCCGTCCTGCAATTAAAATCATCCGCGAGACGCTGCGTGACAAAACCGAAATCATTCCAGACTTCGCTTATTCATAGCGACTATAAAGCGCCTGTAGGCTTCGGCGCACTTCCGCCCGCGATTCATCATGCATCGACGGTGCTGTTCAAAGACGTCGCGGCAATGCGTTCGCGCGATTGGAAGAACAAGAACGCCTACACGTATGGCCTGCACGGCACGCCCACCACCTTCACACTAGAAGCCCGTCTGGCCGAGATCGAAGGCGGTGCGCATTGTCTGTTGGCGCCGAGCGGGCTGGCAGCGATTGCCATGGTGGACCTGGCGCTGCTGAAAAGCGGCGACGATGTGCTGATTCCAGACAACGTGTACAACCCGAACCGGGAATTGGGGCGCTGGCTGTCGGCGGATTTCGGGATAACGGCGCGCTATTACGATCCGCTGATCGGGGCCGGTATTGCGGAGATGATCCAGCCGAACACCCGGCTGATCTGGACAGAGGCACCCGGTTCGGTGACGATGGAAATACCCGATATTCCCGCGATATGCGCCGTCGCGAAAGCGAAAAGGGCTGCGGGGCAAACCATCCACGTCGCCATCGACAACACCTGGTCGGGGGGGATTGCATTCAAAGCCTTCGAGCATGGCGTCGATATCGTGATGCAGGCATTGACCAAGTACCAGTCGGGCGGCTCGGACGTGTTGATGGGTGCGGTGATCACGCAAGACAAGGAACTGATCCATCGTATTGAGTTGGCGCACATGCGACTCGGGTACGGTGTCAGCGCGGATGACAGTTACCTGGTGATGCGCGGTTTGCTCACCATGAAGTTGCGCTTCGATGCGCATGATGCGGGCGCACGCAAGGTGGCCGAATGGTTGAAGGCGCGGCCTGAAATTTCGAAAGTGCTGCATCCGGCGTTTCCCGATTGTCCGGGGCACGAAACGTGGAAACGCGATTTCACTGGTGCTGGCGGTTTGTTCTCGGTCACCTTCGATTCGCGTTATACAGAGGAGCAGACTGACCGTTTCGTCGATAGCCTGAAGCTGTTCAAGATTGGTTTCAGCTGGGGCGGGGCTTATAGCTTGTGTTTGCCTTATCGGATACAGGCCATGCGTAAGAACTGGACGGATCAGGGGCAGCTGGTGCGTTTCAACATTGGATTGGAAGACCCGCTCGACTTGATTGCGGATATTGAGCAGGCGTTTGGGGCCCTTGGGTAGCAGCCACGAAAGCCGCTAGCGTGTGCCCCCCCTCTCCCGCAAGCGGGAAAGGGGAGTCCTGCGCGGTGCCTTACGCCAAGATCCGAACCGAAGCCTCCCGATCCCATTGCCGCGTCTTCGCAGCGGCAATAAAGCCTTTCACATCCTTGCTGTCCACCACCCCCTTGTCCCGCTGGATGCTCGCCTTGTCGAGGAGAGCCTGTGCTCCCTTGTCGAAAGCGATAGCTTTCAAATGGCCGAAAGCGTCGCGGACGAAGTCGACGGCGGCGGATTCCGTGCACAGCATCTTTGCTCCTGCCTCCGAAAGAATGACAGCGACCGCGTCAAACATGACCGAAGGCGTGCCGGCCAGTTGCCCATCGGCCTTGAGCATCGATCCATCGGCGAGCTTCGCCCCACCCACCTTGGGCGCCACGATCTTGACCTTGGCGCCGGCAGCCATTGCGGCGTTTTGAAGCTCCTTGATGACTGCGCCGTCTGAACCGTCCGCGATCAGGATGCCGATCGCCCGGCCTTCGAGCGTGTCCTTCATCTTGCCGATGATCTGCAGTGCCGGCGACAGATCGAGGTCCTGCACCGGTTTCGCGGGCGGCGTGGCGCTCGGCATCGTCTCCAGCGCGAGACCGGCGGCGACCCGTTTGGCGAGGTCTTCATCGATATTGCGCAAATGAGCAACCATCGCCTGGCGGATGTGTACGTGATCGACCTTCGAAAGTTCGAAGACCAACGCCGAAGCGATATGCGCCTGTTCAGGTTTGGTCTGGCTGCGGAAGAATTGACGCGCCTGGCTGTAATGGTCGGCAAAGCTCTCCGGACGTATGCGGCCCTTCTCGCCGTTTTCTACAGCGTGCGCATGGCGGAAGCCAAGGTCAGGCGTTTCGCGGGGTGAATCGGTAGAAAGTGAGTTGGGTTCGTAGTTGACGCGTCCTTTGGGGATGGTCATCTGCATCTTGCCATCGCGCTGGAGGTTGGCAACGGGGCACTTCGGCGCATTGATCGGGATCTGGTGGAAGTTCGGCGATCCGAGGCGCAGCAGCTGCGTATCGAGATACGAAAACAGCCGGCCTTGCAGCAGCGGGTCGTTGGAGAAATCGATGCCGGGCACGATGTTCGCCGGGCAGTAGGCAACCTGTTCGGTCTCGGCGAAGAAATTGTCCGGCCAACGGTCAAGAACCATCCGGCCGACGACTTCCAAAGGCACCAGTTCTTCCGGGATCAGTTTGGTCGGGTCGAGGTGATCGAATGGGAACGTGTCGGCCTGCTCCTGCGTAAATAACTGCACCGCGAATTCCCATTCCGGGAAATCGCCTTTCTCGATCGCTTCGAACAAGTCGCGGCGCGTAAAGTCCGGATCGGCGCCGGCGATCTTTACCGCTTCATCCCAGATGGTCGACTGCAGCCCCAGTTTCGGCCGCCAGTGGAATTTCACGAAGGTCGATTCGCCAGCCTCATTGATCAGCCGGAAGCTGTGCACGCCGAAGGCTTCTATCATCCGCAACGAGCGCGGGATGGTGCGGTCGGACATGATCCACATCACCATGTGCATGGATTCCGGCGTGAGCGAAATGAAATCCCAGAACGTGTCGTGCGCGGACGCGCTTTGCGGAAAACCGCGGTCGGGTTCCATCTTGACCGAATGGACGACGTCCGGGAATTTGATCGCGTCCTGGATGAAGAACACCGGGATGTTATTGCCGACCAGGTCCCAGTTGCCTTCCTTGGTGTAAAACTTGACGGCGAAGCCGCGCACGTCGCGCGGGGTGTCGACAGAGCCGGCACCGCCCGCAACTGTCGAGATGCGGGTAAACACGGGCGTCTTTTCGCCGACTTCGGTGAGCATCTTCGCGGTCGTGTATTGCGACAGCGATTTGGTGAGCTCGAAGTAGCCGTGCGCAGCGGAACCGCGTGCGTGGACTATGCGCTCAGGAATGCGCTCGTGATCGAAATGCGTGATTTTTTCGCGGAGGATGAAATCCTCGAGCAGCGTCGGGCCGCGCGGATTCGCCTTGAGCGAGTTCTGGTTGTCGGGAATCGGGATTCCCTGGTTGGTCGTCATCGGCGGGTGCGTGCCGCCGGCGATCTGATGCAGCTCGCCGCCTGCGCCTCGATGGGCGTCTCCGTTCGGATTCGCCGTATTCTTTGCCTCCTTCTGATTTCCGGAATTGTTGCCTTTTGCCTTGCTCATAAGTGACTCCTATAGGGTTGTCTTGACGGCCGGTCGGCCGTCCTATGCTGGTTGTCTCGTGCGCTCCACAACGGGAGTCGACAGGCGGGCGAGAAGTATTTAGCGATCTTGTATCGACTTTCGATTGTCAATATCTATTACGTCATGTGTTAGGGTCGGAATGACAACAAAAGTTCCGATACGGGTCAGAGTGCGGAGCAGAGCAAACAAGAAGCGCGGGGCGGCGATGCGGGTGGGACGCGAAATGGGCAGGTGGATTTCAAATAAGGCCGGGGGCGGCTGCGGCTTCCGGATGAGCCGGATAGCCGCGGAGGATCTCAAACCGGCATCGGCTTGTTCTCGTTCAGGTAAATCATCCCCTTGATCAACCGGTATGCCTTCCATACCCATGCGATACCCCAGATCGCCAATGCGAGCGGGATGCCTATGAAGGTGAAGTACAGGACACCGCCAAGTACCATCCAGAACAGGTACCACCAGAACGACCGGATCTGCCAGCTGTGATGGCTGTAGATAAATGTCCCGGCTGCATCGTCCCGTTTGATGTAGTTGATGATCAGCGGAATCCAGGAAAATGCGCCGAGCGAAAGCACGAAGCTGAGGCCGTGAAAGATATAAAGCCAAAATGCCAGGCTCTTGGCGGACTGCACCTTGGTATCAAACACGAGTTCCTGGGCCATACATTCTCCTTGGGTTGTTTTGGTTGGTTATTCGAATAATGACAAGATGCCATCCAACCCTACAAAGTTCAATGCCACATTCGCCTGGGCACGTACCACTGGCTTTGCCCGGAACGCCACCGACAGGCCGGATATGCCCATCATCTTCAGGTCGTTCGCGCCGTCGCCCATGACGATGGCTTGCTTTGGGGTGAGGCCCAGTTCGGCGCAGACGCGCTCCACGGTATTTTTCTTTTCGTCGGCATCCACTATTTCGCCGCCCACGCGTCCGGTGAGTTTGCCATTGACGACTTCCAGCAGGTTGGAGTGGGTGTAATCCAGCCCGAGCCGTGTTTTCATGCGGTCGGTGAAGAAAGTGAAGCCGCCGGACACCAGCAGGGTTTTCAAACCGGCGGCCTTGACTGCGGCCAGCATGGTCTCCGCGCCCGGAGACAGTTTCAGTCGTTCATCATAGACACGTTGAAGCGCGGACGCATCAAGGCCCTTGAGCAGCGAAACGCGACGGGTAAGACTTTCGCGGAACTCGATTTCTCCGCGCATTGCCGCCTCGGTAATTTCCGCAACCTGCGGTTTCAGGCCCTGCATGTCGGCGATCTCGTCGATGCATTCGATAGTGATCAGAGTCGAATCCATGTCCATCGCGACCAGTCCGAATTCACCGAGCTTGCGTCCCGGTTCGATGAATGTGCAATCGAGTCTGGCGGCTAAACATTCCTGTTCGATCGTGGCCTTTAACGCCTCGGAATAATGGACGCCCTCGCAGCGATACGCATGCGCGTGGAGCGCGACGATGCGCTGTGCATCGGCCAGCCTGGCAATGCGGTCGATGGTGGGCCGGTCAGTCGCCAGGCCTTGAAGGATCAGGTTCATACGTTAATCTTAAAGGTTTTTGTTAAGCCATCAGCGAGCGTATCGTCGATTTCAGTTGCAAAACACGCGCGGCGAGATCGGGCATATTTGCAGTGATGCGCAACTTGTCCTGGCCGCTCAGCTTGATATGCCGGTTTTTCTGCACCAGTTCGATGATCCGCATCGCGTCGATCGGCGGGTTCGGCTCAAATTGCAGCACTGCCGATTCCGCGTGCGCATCGATTTTAACAATTCCGACCGGCTTGGCGGCAACCCGCAGCCGATGTGTTTCAATCAGCGCCTTCACCGGATCCGGCATCTTGCCGAAGCGATCGATCAGTTCTTCCTGCAAATCGTCGATCTTGGATTGCGTATCGCAATTGGCCATGCGCTTGTACAGGGACAGCCGTTCATGCACGTCGCCGCAATAGTCCGCCGGGAGCAGGGCCGGCACATGCAGGTTGATTTCGGTCGTGGTCGACAAGGGGGCCGCCAGGTCCGGCTCTTTGCCGCTCTTCAGTGAACGCACCGCCTCATTGAGCATGTCGGTGTAGAGCTGGAAGCCGATCTCCACCATTTCGCCAGATTGGTTCTCGCCCAATACTTCACCGGCGCCGCGGATTTCCAGGTCGTGCATCGCCAGGTAGAAGCCGCTGCCGAGTTCTTCCATCTGCTGGATGGCATCGAGCCGGCGCTGCGCCTGTTTGGTCAGGCCTTGTACATCGTGCACCAGCAGGTATGCATAGGCCTGGTGATGCGACCGGCCGACACGGCCCCGCAACTGGTGCAACTGCGCCAGGCCAAACTTATCGGCGCGGTGCATGATGATGGTGTTCGCAGTCGGCACGTCAATGCCGGTTTCGATGATGGTGGTGCACAGCAGGATGTTGAAACGCTGCGCCACGAAATCCCGCATCACTTTTTCGAGGTCGCGTTCATGCATCTGCCCGTGCGCGACCGCGATGCGTGCTTCCGGCAGTAGGGCTTCCAGCATCGCCTTTCGGTTCTGGATTGTTTCGACTTCGTTGTGCAGGAAATACACCTGGCCGCCGCGCTTGAGTTCGCGCAGACATGCTTCGCGGATGACCGATTCGTCCTCGCTGCGGACGAAGGTCTTGATCGCCAGGCGCTTCTGCGGCGCGGTGGCGATTACCGAGAAATCGCGCAGTCCTTCCAACGCCATACCCAACGTGCGCGGGATCGGCGTTGCGGTCAGCGTCAGCACGTCGACTTCCGCGCGCAATGCTTTCAGCGCTTCCTTCTGTCGTACACCAAAGCGATGTTCTTCATCGATGATGACGAGCCCGAGACGCGAGAATTTCACGTCATTGGACAACAGCTTGTGGGTGCCGATGACGACGTCAACTTTACCTTCCGCCATGCCCTTGATCGCTGCATTGACTTCCTTGCCGCTCCGGAAACGGGACAGTTCGGCAATCTTGACCGGCCAATCGGCGAAGCGATCGGCGAAGGTCTGCGCATGCTGTTCCGCCAGCAGCGTAGTGGGGGCGAGGATCGCGACCTGCTTGCCGCCCATGACCGCAACGAACGCGGCTCGCAGGGCAACCTCCGTCTTGCCGAAACCGACGTCGCCGCAGATCAGGCGATCCATCGGGCTGCCGCTGGTCATGTCCTTGATCACGGCAGTGATAGCTGCGCTTTGATCGGGCGTTTCCTCGAAGCCGAAACTTTCCGCAAAGGCTTCGTAGTCGCGCGCGGAGTATTCGAATGCGTGGCCTTGCCGCGCCGCGCGCCGCGCATACAAGTTGAGCAGCTCGGCAGCTGTGTCGCGTACCTGCTGCGCGGCCTTGCGCTTGGCTTTTTCCCACTGGCCGGAACCCAGGATATGCAGCGGCGCATCGTCCGGCGACGCGCCGGAGTAGCGTGAGATCACATGCAATTGCGACACCGGCACATACAACTTGGTGTCTTTCGCATATTCCAGATGGAGGAATTCGGTCTCGCCTTCACCCAGGTCCATGCTGAGCAGACCCATGTAGCGGCCGATGCCGTGATTGGCATGCACTACCGGATCGCCGATCTTGAGTTCCGACAGGTCGCGCACCATGTGCTCGACCTGGGTTACAGCTTCCTGCTTGCGTCGTCCGACGCGGCGCCCCGTACCCGCGTACAGCTCGGTCTCGGTAATGAATGCCAGGTTGCCTGCTTCGGCGCCGAGCTCGAAGCCCGCGTGCAAAGGCGCCACGCCCAGCATCAGCTTGGCGGATCCGGTGGCGAAATCGGCGTAGCCTTCGCACGGTGCGAGCGTGAGGTCGAAGTCGTTGAAATACTGCTGCAAGGTTTCGCGCCGGCCGGCAGTCTCGGCGCAGATCATGACGCGCTTGCCAGTTTGCAGCAGGTACGAACGCAGGTTCGCCAGTGGATCGTCCATGCGCCGGTTGACTGCGATGTTTGGTATCGGCGCCGACAGTTCGGACGCTTCATCGCCTTGCTGTATCACCCAGCGGCCGAACGGTTTTGCCAGCGTGAAGAAATCCTGGTCAGTGAGGAACAGGCTCTCCGGCGCGAGCAGCGGCCGTTCGCGGTCTGCCTTCAAAAACTTGTAGCGCGACTGGGTATCGCTCCAGAACCGTTTGATTGAGGCCTCAATGTCGCCGACCAGTGCGAAAGTGGTGTCTTCCGGCAGATACTGGAACAGGGTGGCGGTTTCCTCGAAAAAAAGCGGCAGGTAGTATTCGATGCCGGCGGACGCTATGCCGTTGCCAATATCCTTGTAGATGGCCGACCTGGTCGGGTCGCCCTCGAACACTTCACGCCAGCGGCCGCGAAATGCGGTGCGCGCGGCTTCGTCCATCGGGAACTCGCGGCCGGGCAGCAGGCGCACTTCGTTGACCGGATACAGCGAACGCTGCGTGTCAGCGTCGAAGGTGCGTATGGTTTCGATGGTGTCGCCAAACAAATCGATACGATAGGGCAGCGCCGAACCCATCGGGAACAGGTCGATCAGGCCGCCGCGCACCGAGTATTCGCCGGGCGACATTACCTGCGTCACATTGGCGTAACCGGCCAGCGTCAGTTGCGACCTGAGGCGCGCTTCGTCCAGCGTCTCGCCCTTTTTGAAAAAGAAGGTGTAAGCGGCCAGGAACGACGGCGGCGCCATGCGCACCAGCCCGGTCGTGGCAGGCACGATCATTACATCGCATTGCCCGCTGCGGATTTCGTGCAGCGTCGCCAGTCGCTCCGATACCAGGTCCTGGTGCGGGGAAAAAGCGTCGTACGGCAATGTTTCCCAGTCCGGCAGCAGGTGGCAGCGCAGTTCGGTCGGGCCGTTATTGCCGAACCAGGGGATTTCAGCCAACAGGCGCTGGGCGTCGGTGGCATTGGCTACAACTACGGCCAGCATGCGTCCCTGCGCCTTCAATACGGTCGCCGCCTGTGCAAGAGCATAAGCATCGGCGGACCCGTGGACAGCGGGCAGGGCAAAACGATGGCCGGGTTTGGGGAGAGTTTTTTTCAGGTCAAATGACATCAGGTACCGACAATCAACATCTCATGGCGACCGGGAAAGCTTGCATTCCGGCGGGTTTTGGCGGTGAAGAAGACTGCCCGAATTATAAACGAAGCGTCCCCGGCAGTCCTCGGTGCGGCTGCCACGGTGTGGCATGGTGGGGTATCATCATGCCGGTCTCTGCCACTCATTCCCGTATTGCATGACTGCGCCACGCTACTTTGCCCTCATACCCGCTGCCGGCGTCGGCGCCCGCATGGGAGCCGGCCATCCGAAACAGTATCTGCCGATTGCCGGCAAACCGATGCTTCGGCACGCCCTGGACACTTTCGCGTCGTCGCCGCTGATTGCCCACACCTTTGTAGTGGTGAGCGCCGCGGATGGCTATATCGGGGATCTGATGACGCGCGCGCCCCATCTCACCGACAAGGTCACCGTTGTTTTCCATGGCGGCGCGACGCGGCATGAATCGGTTCTCAATGGTTTGCATGCCATCCACGGGCAAGTGGGCGACGAGGATTGGGTACTGGTGCATGATGCGGCCCGCCCGGGATTGACGACGGCGTTGATCCAGCAGCTGGTCGCTGCCTTGCGCAACGATGCCGTGGGCGGTTTGCTGGCGGTTCCCGTCGTTGATACGCTCAAGCGCGCGGAAACCGGGCAGCGTGTCCAGGCGACCGTGCCGCGCGATGGCCTGTGGGCCGCGCAGACCCCGCAAATGTTCCGCTATGAATTGCTCAAGCGCGCACTCGAACCTGCGAATCAGGTAACGGATGAGGCCGGCGCCATCGAGGCGCTCGGACTGAAGCCGAAGCTGGTCGAAGGCAGCGCGCGCAATTTCAAGGTAACGCTGCCGCAGGACGTCGCCCTGGCAGAGCTTTATTTAAAAGGTACTGAATGACTGTTCCGAATTTTCGCATCGGCCAGGGTTATGACTGCCATGCGCTGGTAACGGGGCGCAAGCTCATCATCGGCGGCGTGACCATCCCGCACAAAACCGGCTTGCTCGGGCATTCCGATGCCGATGTGCTGTTGCATGCGATTACCGACGCGATTTTCGGCGCCGCCGGGCTGGGCGACATAGGACGGCATTTTCCGGATACCGACCCGAACTTTTCCGGGGCCGACTCCCGTGTCCTGCTGCGCGAAGCGTGCAAGCGCGTTGCGGCGGCCGGCTATACGATCGGAAACATCGACGCGACCATCATTGCGCAGCAGCCAAAAATGGCCCCACACATCCCGGACATGATCCGCAACGTCGCCTCCGACCTGGAAGTCGCGGTGGAACAGGTCAACATCAAAGCCAAGACCAACGAAAAGCTCGGCTACCTCGGACGGGAAGAGGGGATTGCGGCGGAGGCGGTTGCGCTGATATACCGGCAGTAATTCTGTGGGTGCAGGACTGCTCGTTCCAGGCAGTCTTAAATCTTGCGTGGACAAGTGCCCTCTCTCGCGAGAAGAGAGGGAGTGTACCCGGCACAGCGGGGACCGCTGCTCGCTTACCCCCCACCCACTGCGCGGACCACCTTCCCGGTCCCGCAGCACTCGGGGCATTCCATCCCATCCTGCAGCTTGCCGGTGCCATCTCATTTGAGGCAAAGATCTTCACCGGTCCCGGGCATGCCGGGAGCCGCTTCATCACCCGGACACATTGGTGCTTTCACTTCATTTGCTGCAGGGGTCGGGGTACAGGCCGGGGAGTCGGACGACGATTGATTCGATGACTGATTCACGAAAACCTCCTCTGGGCAGGAGCAGCATGCTCCGCAAAAACTAATTAGCTTTCGCGCATAGGGCGCACAAAGTTGATAGATTGTCCAGTCAGTTGGAAGTTCAAGTCTTCGCGCCTGATGCATTTTCGATAGACGTCACCTTCTGTTATCGAAATATAAATCGTTTTTTACAATGCTCCGCATTGATATTGACAATTAGTCGTTTCCCAATTGCAGATCCACAATAGCCCCGAAATCTGAGCGTATTCAGGTTTTACCCCGACGCTGTCCGGCGTCCGGCAGACCACGAGATGTACTCATTCGAAGTTAATAACCAGGAGAGTGACATGTCCAACCTCAAAGGTTCGAAAACCGAAGCCAACCTGAAGGCCGCCTTCGCCGGCGAGTCCCAGGCAAACCGCCGCTACCTGTATTTCGCAAACAAGGCTGACATCGAAGGCCAGAACGACATTGCCGCGCTGTTCCGTTCAACCGCGGAAGGCGAAACCGGCCATGCGCACGGCCACCTGGAATACCTGGAAACCGTCGGCGATCCCGCTACCGGCCTGCCGATCGGTTCCTCCCGCCAAAACCTGCAAGCCGCAGTCGCCGGCGAAACGCACGAATACACCGACATGTATCCGGGGATGGCAAAAGCGGCGCGGGAAGAAGGCTTCGATGAAATCGCCGACTGGTTCGAGACGCTCGCCAAGGCCGAGCGCTCGCATGCCAATCGCTATCAGAAGGCGCTGGAGCAATTGGTGGATTAAGCCCTTTTCGGAGAGGGGATGGGACCGGCTGACGGATGCATCCCTCAGCCGGCGCTCCCGTCCGGCGCTTGCCTGGCCATCACACCCAACCATGAAAATAGCGAGAGACACATGTCCAATCGCGAAGGCAATCTGGAAGCGCCTACCCGGCATCCGCTTGACTGGAAGAGCGACGATTTCTACAACGAAGAATCACTGAACAAGGAACTCGAACGCGTCTTCGACATTTGCCATGGATGCCGCCGCTGCGTGTCCCTGTGCGGTTCATTTCCGACCCTGTTCGACCTGGTGGACGAGTCGCCGACGATGGAAGTCGATGGTGTCGCGAAGAAGGACTACTGGAAGGTGATCGACCAGTGCTACCTGTGCGACGTCTGTTACATGACCAAATGCCCGTACACGCCGCCGCATCCGTGGAACCTCGATTTCCCGCACCTGATGTTGCGCGCCAAGGCATACAAATTCAAAAAGGGTGAAGTCAGCCTGCGCGATAAATTCCTGTCGAATACCGACGGGCTCGGCACGTTTGCCGGCATCCCCATCGTCACGCAGGCCGTCAATGCGGTCAACAAGACCAAAGCCGCTCGTGCCGTGATCGAGAAGGCGATTGGTGTCCACAAGGACGCCTGGCTGCCGGAATTCGCGACGAAAAAATTCCGTGCTGGCGCGGCAAGCTCCGCGTCTCATCCCGTGAAGGACGGGGCGCTCACACCCGGCAAGGTCGCAATCTATTCCACCTGTTATGTGAACTACAACGAGCCGGGGGTTGGCCACGATCTGCTCGCCATCCTCGACCATAATGAAATTCCGTACGTGCTGGTGGCGAAAGAGGCCTGCTGCGGCATGCCGAAGCTGGAGCAGGGCGACCTGGCCGGCGTCGAAGAGAAGAAAAAGATCAATATCCCGCACCTCGCGAAATTGGCGCGCGAAGGTTATGCAATCCTGACGCCTATCCCTTCCTGCACGCTGATGTACAAGCAGGAATTGCCACTGATGTTCCCCGATTGCGAAGAGACGCAACTCGTCAAGGACGCGATGTGGGATCCGTTTGAATATTTCATGTCGCGCAACCGTGACGGTTTGCTGAAGACCGACTTCAAGCAGGCGCTCGGCAATGTCTCTTACCACGTCCCGTGCCACTCGCGCGTGCAGAACATCGGCAAGAAAACAGCGGAGACGCTGCAGCTCGTGCCTGATACTAAACTCACTGTAGTGGAGCGATGCTCCGGCCATGCCGGCACGTTCGGTGTGAAGAAGGAGTTCCACGAGATCGCGATGAAGATCGGCAAGCCGGTGTTCAAGGCGATGGCGAACAATGAACCGGACTATATTTCATCGGATTGCCAGCTGGCCGGCAATCATATCGCGCAGGGGATGGAGGAGGCCGGACTGAAGAAGGCTGAGATGGCGCATCCGCTGGCTCTGCTGCGCAAGGCTTATGGCATCTAGTTGTCATTTCGAACGCAGAAAGGCGCAGCAAGCGCATGTGAGGGATTCTCACTGTGCTCGAAATGACAAAAAAGTAAATTATCAAACAAGGAAACACTCATGTCGATAACCCGCGAAAGCCTGATGCCTCTCGAAGCCTATGCCAGGGCGCGGCCGGCGCTGCGTGCGCAAGTCATCGAACACAAAAAGATACGCAAGGTCCATCTCGGCAACCATGTGTCGCTGCTGTTCGAAGATGAAATGACGCTGCGCTACCAGGTGCAGGAGATGCTGCGCATCGAAAAAATATTCGAGGAAGAGGGCATCCAGTCCGAACTCGATGCCTACAATCCGCTGGTCCCGGATGGCAGCAACTTCAAGGCCACCATGCTGATCGAGTACGCCAATGAAGTAGAGCGGAAGGCCGCATTGGCGAAGCTGATCGGCATCGAGGACCGGTTGTTCATCCAGGTCGAAGGCCAGCCGCGCGTCTACGCCATCGCGGATGAAGACCTGGATCGGGAAAACGAAGAGAAGACTTCGGCAGTCCACTTTGTGCGTTTCGAGCTCACACCCGAGATGAAGCAGGCACTGAAGAATGGCGCACAAATCATGCTGGGATGCGATCATCCCAATTACCCGGCGCACCTCGAAGAGCTGCCGCAGGAGACGCTGGCGTCGCTGATCAAGGATCTCAGCTAAGCAGATCCTCTGTCGGCTTGAATTCGTAGGGTGGGCCTCCGTGTCCACGCGGAATCTGGTGCAATTGTCGACTCGTTAAGAGTCAAGCCGGTCACTGCGGCAGAATGGAGCCGCTTCGAGTCTTGCCCTTGATGCCCGATTCCTGATCCCCGGTGCCTGCTACTGGCAGCGTGATCTCAATCGCCAGCCCACCGCCCGTACGGTTGTACAGTCGCAGCTTTCCGCCGTGGTGCTTGATAATGCGCTCAACGATAGCGAGGCCGAGGCCGGCGCCATTGGCTTGACCGCGCGCGATATCCATCCTTGTGAATGGGCGCACCAGCCGTTCCATTTCGGATTCCGGCACGCCGACTCCATGATCCGCCACTTCGATCCGGGCAAGGTCGCTTCCGACGTGGCACACGATGTCGATTTCCGTCACATCGCCGCCGTCGGTCTTGCCATAGCGGCGTGCGTTTTCGATCAGGTTGTTGATCACGCGCCGCATGTCGATCGGATTGCCCAGCACTGCGATTTTTTCGTCGATCGCAGTCTTGATCCGCACGTCCGGCAGACGGGCCGCTTCGTGACCGCAATCGGCGAGCAGCGCGCTGATGTCGATGCGCGTGAAGGTGGCGGCATCGGTCGGCTTTGCATAATCGAGGAACTGGCCGATGATCGCATCCATCTGCGCCAGGTCGGACTGGATGCCATGCCGCGCATGGTCGGGCAGCTCCGCCATCTCGACTTCCAGTTGCATCCGCGTCAGAGGTGTGCGCAAGTCGTGTGATATGCCCGCGAGAATCACTGCGCGGTCCGACTCCACCCGGTCGAGGTCGCTCACCATCCGGTTAAAGCTGCGATTGGCTTCCCTGATTTCGGTCGGGCCTTTCTCCGGCAACGGTTCCGGCCGGCGGCCTCGCGCGATGGCGCGGGTTGCATTGGTGAGCCGGGCTAGCGGCTGGTTGATCAGGCGCGAGATAAACACGGCGCCAAGCAAAGCAAGAATCAGCGTGCTGGTTCCCCAGCCCAGCCATTGGATGTTCGACAACCGCTCGATGCGCTCGCGATCCATACGCAGCCAATATGCATCGTCTTCGATATTGAAGCTGATCCAAAAACCGCCAACGTCGTTGACCCTGGAAGCGAACTGCGTGTCATTGCCCAGGCGCGCCTTTACATCCGTCTGTAACGCCTGCATCAATCCGGTATTTGCAGGTGGCACTACCTCATCGGTTTTTTCGAGCGGGTAGATGCGGATACCTTCGTTGCTCGCGAGGTCGAACAGCAGTTCGCGCCGCAGGTCGGGAGCGGAATGGGTCAGCGCGGCACGGGTCAGGGTGACGATCGAAATGATCTGCGCGGAAATCTGCTGAGCACGCGGCGCCAGCTACACCACCCGGAAACTCACCACCCATGCCGCCATGCTGGCGGTAATGAGGACTGCGAGCAGCAAGAAGGTCCGCCAGAACAGGCCGCTCATTAACCAGCTCTGGCGGTTGCGGGAGATGGGCATCAGCTTACGATAGGGTATGCGTATGAAAGCAAATGCAAGTCGGTCAGCGCGGCTGCCCTTCAGGAATGAATACATATCCGAGGCCCCAGACGGTCTGGATGTAAATCGGATTAGACGGGTCCGGCTCGATCAGTTTGCGCAGGCGGGAGATCTGGACATCCAGGCTGCGGTCGAACACTTCATACTCCCGGCCGCGCGCGAGTTCCATCAGTTTTTCGCGGGACAGCGGCTGGCGTGCATGACGGGCGAAAACCTTGAGGACCGAAAACTCGCCGGTCGTCAGTGCGATCGACTCGCCGTCTTTCTTCAGCGTGCGTGTACCGAGGTCGAGGATGAAATTTCCGAAGTGGAACGACTGCGGCGTTTCGGACGGCGCACCCGGAATTTCATCCGGACCTTTGCGGCGCAAGACCGCATTGATGCGTGCCACGAGTTCACGCGGGTTGAACGGTTTGGCAACATAGTCGTCCGCCCCCATCTCGAGGCCGACGATGCGATCGACGTCTTCTCCTTTCGCGGTCAGCATGATGATCGGGGTCTGGTCGCCCGCGCCGCGCAAGCGCCTGCAGATGGACAAGCCATCTTCGCCGGGCAACATCAAGTCCAGCACCAGCAGGTCGTAGCGCTCGCGTATCCAGAGCTTGTTCATCGCCTGGGCGTTTTCCGCGGTGACTACATTGAATCCCTGTTCCGCGAGATATCGGCGCAGCAGGTCTCGCAAGCGCAGATCGTCATCAACAACAAGGATCCTCGCCTGGTTGCCATTCGGTGCATTAGTCGGGTGGGTTATTGGATTTGTCGTGTTCATGGCACTATGGTAACGTCAGAAAACCACTCGTAAATCCCGTGAGGGGCAAGCATTACATTGTGTTACAAACTTTACCTAAAACGGGTTATGGCGTTTCCGGATGGAGCATACACTTGATTATCATCAGCACAGCTTAAAGGGGTATGCAAAGTCTATCTCAATATCAATTCCGGGACAGGCTTCAGGTATCGCGAAAGAGTAGTTATGAATATCGGGTTCAAAAAAATCGGTGTATCTCTCCTGTTCGTGCAGGGTATGGCGGACGCCATGGCCAGTCCGCTCGAACGGGAATTGGCCCGCGTCTTCCAGTTCCAGAGGGTCGCCGTTGAGCGCGGCGAGCAGCGCAATGATGCTCGTGTGCCGAACGAACGTCGTGGCGATGAACAATACAGCCGGCGGGACGACGCTTTTGGCAATCGTGGCGGCAATCAGGCCGACAATGCCAATGAGAATGCCAGGAAACAAGGCAGGATGTCGCCGGAAGAACGCCGCGCACTGCGTCGTCAGATCGACGAAGCCGGTCACGACATTTACCGTCCTAAACGCTAGCAAGCCTATACCGGTTTACACCCCGCATGTCATCCCCGCAAAGGCGGGGATGACAGTTTTGGGGTTCAACCCGAATAGCCAACAATGACGGACCATTACACGTTCAGATAATTGTTCTTCACCCGCACGTAGTGCTCCGCCGAATAGCGTAAATGCGCGATCTCTTCAGCAGTCAGCGGTCTTATCGCTCTTACCGGCCGACCCACATACAGCATTCCGCTTTCCAGAATTCTTCCCGGTGGGACCAGGCTGCCTGCACCGACCATCACCCGATCGTGGACCACCACGTCATCCATCACGATCGATCCCATGCCTATCAGGCATTCATTGCCGATGCGGCAACCGTGCAGTATGACCGAGTGGCCGATGGTCACGTAATCGCCGATCAGTAGCGGCGAACCGTCCGGCTTGCCGGGCGTCTTGTGCGACACGTGGCACATCGCGAGGTCCTGCACATTGGTCGCACGCCCGACGCGTATGCTGTTCACATCGCCGCGCAGGACAGCATTGCACCAGATCGAACTGTCCTCACCGAGGATGACATCGCCGATCACTTGCGCGGAGTCGTGCAGGAAGACACGCTCCGCGGTCGCGGGAAAACTATCGAGGTAAGCGGTGAGCGGCATGCGGGTGTATTCAATCCGGAATGTGGGTCTTGAATTCTAAATGGATTTGCGCCGGCGCAGGGCCAGGCCCGCAGTGAGTTTCCCCATCTGCTTGTAGAGACGGGCATACCATTTATTCCAGTTGCGCACTTCGCGATACTGCTTGACCGCGGTTGCCAGGTCGCCGCGGGCTATGGGGCCGGTCAGCGCATTCGCAGGGCCGAGACGGAAAACGTTGTCGACGGTTTCGCGCACGAGCGGCTCCATCAGTTTCAGCGCGACCTCGGGCGGTATCCCGGCCTTCGCGTAGGCCTGCTGGGCGACGTCGAGCAAGGTCACCAGGTAATTGCAGGCAAACACCGCGGCGGAATGATAGATGATCTTGAAGTCGCCATTGATCGGCACCATGCGCGCGCCGATGGCGGCAAAACCCTGGGTCAGGATATCAACCGCGCGCGGATCGCCTTCGACGCCGCAATAGGTTCCGGTGAAATCATTTGCAATCTGTTCAGGCGCAGCAAAGCTGCGTATCGGATGCACGCTGGCGACGGCGGCGCCGTGTACGGCGGATTGCAACGCGCTCGAGCGCAGTGCTCCGCTGCAGTGGAATACGATGGTGTCAGGGGATAGCCGGCCCGAGTGCACGAGTTTCTCGCCGCATTTCAGGATCTGGTCATCGCTCGCTGCGATCATGGTGATGTCCGCCGGCCGCAGGTCTGCATATTCGCCCACAGCGCGGCCACTGCCGATGAAGGCAACCGCGCTCTGCGCGCTCTCGATCGAACGGTTCAGCACGTCCTGGACGAGGTAGGTGTCGTTGCGGCTCCATAAGCGCCCCAATGTTTTGCCGACATTGCCGCAGCCGATAATGTTGAGGGTAGCTGGCACCGCTAAGATCCTTCCTGTTGATGAGCCGTGGCATTGTTCCGCTCGACGCGCCATTCGTGCTGCAGCAGCGAATAGCAGTTGAGGTCGTGAAAGCTGCCCGACCAGAATCCCTGCTCGCGATGCACGCCCTCGAAACGGAAACCGACCCGTGTCGCCAGGCCGCTCGAGGCGGCATTGTCGGGGTGCATTTCCGCCTGGATCCGGTGCAGTTCCATTTCGGTGAACCCGTATTCGAGTAAGGCGTTGAGCGCCTCTCGCATGTAGCCCTGGCCGTGGCAGTCACGGGCGATTTCATAACCGATCACGCAGTTGTGCCAGCTGCGGTTCCAGCGAAACAACCCGCATGTGCCGATCAGTCGCCCGTCGTCTTTGCGCTCCAGACCCCACCGGTAACCGGTGCCGGCCGGATGCCAGCTGGCAAAAAATTCAGCGAGATGGTCGGCCTGATAGCGCTCGAGCATTGGGTCGACGCCATACCAGCGCATCCATGCAATGTCGGAATGAATGTCAAACAAGGCATCGGCGTCGGAACGCTCGATCTGTCGCAGGCGCAGGCGCGGCGTATCGAGTTGGGGGAAATGCTGGTTCATGTATCCTCGGGTACGGCAGGGCGGTTGATGCGGGAGGAAGGAAGCAGTGTAAATCAATTCCTGAATTTCACTGCCGGGCTGATCGACCAGTACTCGCCCTCGGTCGCATGGTCTTTCCGCTCGACCATGCCGCGGGCCTTGAACAGCGGATGCGAAATTGCTTCGTCTGCAGACAGGATCGGCGTCACGCAGCAATCGGCGCGTGCGAACTTCCCGGTCCATTCTTCCATCGTGCGTTGCGCGAAGATTGCATCGAGTTCGGCCTTCACCGCCTTCGCATCCGTACCTCCAACCGGTTGGCCCATGCTCCAGTGCCGCGCTTTCAGGTCGGGCCGTTCCAGCACTGCGCAGCATGCTTCCCAAAATTTCAGTTCGAGCGCGCCGACCGCCATGAAGCGGCCGTCCCTCGTACGATAGACGTTGTAGCACGGTACGCCGCCAGTCAGCAGGTCGCGGCCGGGTGCCGCAGGTTGGCCAAAGTTATTGACCGCCACCATGGGCATGATGTTGTGAGCGAATACCGCGTCTGTCATGGAGACATCGACGAAGCGACCGGCGCCGCCTGTCTTGACGCCGAGTAGCGCGGCCAGGATGCCTTGCACCGCGCTTTGCGCGCCGCCAAGCAAGTCGCCTATCTGGAGGTTGGGCAGCGCCGGGACGCCGTCCGGTCCGGCGTTTTGTTCCAGCATGCCGGCATAGCCGGTGTAGTTGATATCGTGACCGGCCAGATGGGCGTAGGGCCCGTCCTGACCATAACCGGAAATCGCGCACATCACGAGTTTGGGATTGCGCTGCTTCAGGACGTCCCAGCCGATGCCCATTTTGTCCATCACACCGGGCCGGAAGCTTTCGACGACGACATCGGCATGCTCCAGCATGCCGAGGAATTCCTCGCGCTGTCCCGGATCTTTCAGGTCCATCCGCACTGACTGCTTGCCGCGATTGACCGCGATAAAAAACTGCGAAACCTCATTGCGTACATGGCCCATCATGCGTGCGTAATCGCCGACGCCGGGATCTTCGATCTTGATGATGTCGGCGCCCATGTCGGCCAGGTGCATGGTCGCCACCGGGCCGGGAAGCAGGCGCGTGAGGTCAAGGACGCGTATCCCGGAAAGAGGTTTGTCGATCGCTTGCGTCATGATGGGCCCTTCCGGTTGCCTTCTTGTTTTACGCGGCTAGCTGCTCCAGCGCATCCTGCTGTACCAGCCACTCGGTTTCCAGTTGCTCCAGTTCCTTCACCAGATAAGCCTGGTCGACGATCAACGCCTTCAATTCATCCTTGTTGGCGTCATCGTATATCTTCGGGTCAGCCAGGCGCGCATCGACGGTCGCCTTGCGCGCATTGAGCTTAGCCATTTGCTCGTCTATGCGCTTGAGGCGCTGCTCGATTGGTTTCTTCTGCGCTGACTTGCGTTGCCGTTCTTCGGCTTCCGCCCGGCGGCGTTCCTGCTTGTCCTCGCGTGATGCAGGCGGTGCGACTTCCTGTGGCTTGCTGGCAGTCGATGGCAAAGCCGCATCGGTTTTGCCGAGCTTGGTCTTGAACAGCCAGTCGCGGTAATCGTCGAGGTCGCCGTCGAAAGGCTGGAGCTTGCCATCGGCAACGATGATGAACTCGTCGGTCGTGGCGCGCAGCAAGTGGCGATCGTGGGATACCAGCAGGACTGTGCCTTCGAACTGCGCCAGCGCCATGGTCAGCGCCTCGCGGGTTTCGAGATCGAGGTGGTTGGTCGGTTCATCGAGCAGCAGCAGGTTGGGGCGCTGCCAGACAATCAACGCCAATGCGAGACGCGCCTTTTCGCCACCGGAGAATGGCGCGATCTTGCTGGTGACCATCTCGCCGCCGAAATTGAAGCGGCCCAAAAAGTTGCGGAGTTCCTGTTCACGGACGTTTGGCGCGATGTGACCGAGATGCCAGAGCGGCGACTCGTCATGGCGCAGCATTTCCACCTGGTGCTGCGCGAAGTAACCGATCGCGAGGCCTTTGCCGAGATGGGAGTCGCCGGACAAGGGCTGCAGGTCACCGGCAATAGTCTTGATCAGGGTCGATTTGCCGGCGCCGTTCACGCCCAGCAAGCCGATGCGTTGACCGGTTTGCAGGGAGAAGGTGATGTCGGAAACAATGACCTTGTCTCCGTCAGCGGTGTGGTAGCCGGCATTCACGTCTTCCATGACCAGCAGCGGATTCGGCGCACTTAACGGCTCGCGGAATTCGAAAGAAAATTCAGCCGCTGCGCGCAAAGGCGCCAGCTCTTCCATCTTCGCCAACATCTTCATCCGGCTCTGCGCCTGCTTGGCCTTGCTTGCTTTGGCTTTAAAGCGGTCAACGAAGGACTGCAGGTGGGCGCGCTCGCGCGACTGCTTCGCAAACGCAGCCTGGTCGAGCGCCATCTGGGCCGCGCGTTGGCGTTCGAATGCCGAATAGTTGCCGGAATAGCGCTTGAGTTTGCGTTCATCGATATGGACGATGACATTGACCACGCCGTCAAGGAAGTCGCGATCGTGCGAGATAATGATCAACGTGCCTGCGTAACGCTTCAGCCATTCTTCGAGCCAGATGATCGCATCGAGGTCGAGGTGGTTGGTCGGTTCGTCGAGCAACAGCAGGTCGGAAGGGCACATGAGTGCCTGCGCCAGGTTGAGGCGCATGCGCCAGCCGCCGGAAAAACTCGCGACCGGCTGCTGCATCTGGTCGAGTGAGAAGCCGAGGCCGGTCAGCAATTGTTCCGCGCGTGAGCGCACTGTGTAAGCATCGGCATCGGCCAGAGCGCCGTGGAGCTCGCCGATGTGATTGCCATTTGCAGTGCTTTCGGCCTGGCTTTCCAGGTGCGCCAGCTCGGCTTCCAGTCGACGCAATGTGACGTCGCCGTCGATCGCGTATTCGATGGCAGGGCGGTCGAGTGCGGGCGTTTCCTGCGCGACGTAAGCCATGCGCCATTTTGCCGGGAAATTCACTTCGCCCTGGTCGGCATGCAGTTCGCCGCGCAACATGCCGAACAGGCTCGACTTGCCTGCGCCGTTGGCGCCGATCAGGCCGATTTTGTCGCCCGGGTTGAGTGTGAGGTCGACATTTTCAAGCAGGGGCTTGATGCCACGAATCAGGGTAACTTGTTGGAATCGAATCATGCTGTTACTTCAATTGGTCAGCGGTCAACAGGAACACCATGTCGTCACCGGCGCTGGTCGACAGCCAGGTCAGTTCGAGGTCGTGGAACGCTGCTTCCGCAAATTCGCGCTCGTTGCCGACTTCGACTATGAGCACGCCGTTTTTTGTGAGTCTTTGCGCCGCGCCTGCGACAATCTTGCGCACCAGGTCCATGCCGTCTGCGCCGCCCGCCAATGCGATCTGCGGCTCGTGGCGATATTCCCGCGGCAGCTTGTCCATTGAGCCGGCGTTGACGTAGGGCGGGTTGGTGACGATCAGGTCGTATTTTTTCTTGGGTACGTTCGCGTACAGGTCCGATTCAATCAGGCTGATGCGGTCCTGCAGTTCGTACTCTTCCACGTTGCGGCGCGCCACTGCGAGTGCGTCGGCCGAAATGTCGACCGCATCCACTTGCGCATTCGGAAAAGCGTCCGCCAGCATAATCGGTAGGCAACCCGATCCGGTGCAGAGTTCCAGGACATTCATCACCGATTCCGGATCGCTGACCCACGGGGAGAATTGATCGGGGATCAGCTCCGCAATGAACGAACGCGGAACGATCACGCGCTCGTCTACATAAAAGCGGTACTCGCCAAGCCAAGCTTCATTGGTGATGTAAGCAGCGGGCACGCGCTCAGCGGCGCGGCGGTCGATGACTTTCAATAATGCGTCGATTTCTTCCGGCAGCAGGCGCGCGTCGAGGAACGGCTCGAGTTTGTCGAGCGGCAGCTTGAGCGAGTGCAGCATCAGGTAAGCGGCTTCATCGAAAGCATTGCTGCTGCCGTGGCCGAAGAAAAGTTCGGCGCCATTAAAGCGGGTGACGGCATAGCGCACCATGTCGCGCAGCGTGGAAAAATTTTTCGATGTCATTGATGATGGAAAAGTTTATGAGAGGGTGGAAACCCTCTTGTCTTAGCCCTCCGCCAACACGGCGTAGGGAGTAGTTACAGTTCAGCTTACAGCAGCAGGTTTTCGAGCGTGCGCCGGTAAATGTTTTTCAGCGGATCGATGAAGCGCAGTTCTATGTGCTCATCGATTTTGTGGATGCTGCCGTTCGGCGGGCCGAACTCCACAACCTGCGGGCAGATTTGCGCAATGAAGCGTCCGTCCGACGTGCCGCCGGTGGTGGACAGCACGGTATGCACTCCGGTTTCCGCCTTGATTGCCTCGCTGATCGCATCGCTCAGGTTGCCGCGCGCAGTCAGGAATGGCAGTCCGCCAACTGTCCACTTCAGCGAGTAGTCGAAGCCGTGTTTGTCGAGGATTGCATGTACGCGTTGTTGCAATCCTTCGACCGTACTCGCGGTGGAAAAACGGAAATTGAAGTCGATCACCACTTCGCCCGGGATCACGTTCGATGCGCCGGTGCCGCCGTGGATGTTAGACATCTGCCATGAGGTGGGCAGGTAGTACTCGTTGCCGTCGTCCCATTTTTCCGCAACCAGTTCCGCCATTGCCGGGGCGGAAAGGTGGATCGGGTTCTTCGCCAGTTGCGGGTAGGCGATATGTCCTTGCACACCTTTGACCGTCAGTTTACCCGACATCGTACCGCGGCGACCGTTTTTGATCATGTCGCCGAGCACCTCAGCCGACGTCGGTTCGCCCACGATGCAGTAGTCGAGTTGTTCGCCGCGTTCCTTCAGCTTGTTGCACACGATAACGGTGCCGTCGGTGGCGGGACCTTCTTCATCGCTGGTGATGAGAAAGCCGATCGACCCCTTATGGTCCGGATGCGTCGCGGTGAATTCATCGACCGCGACCACCATCGCCGCGATCGATGTCTTCATGTCAGCTGCGCCGCGGCCGTACAGCTTACCGTCGCGCCTTGTCGGCACGAACGGCGCCGAATTCCACTGGTCGACCGGTCCGGTCGGCACCACGTCGGTATGTCCGGCAAAAACCAGCAGCGGCTGCGCCGTTCCTCTGCGGGCCCAGAGGTTGGTCACATTGCCCGACTCGACCGTCTCACAATGGAAGCCAAGCGGCGCCAGCAATTCGATCAAGCGCTGCTGGCAGCCCTTGTCGTCGGGCGTTACGGAGGACAGGCTGATCAATTCTTCGGTCAGCGCCAGGGTTTTGCTCATGATTACCTCTTGAATACCTGTTGATAGAGGTCGTCGGAAAAACCGACATGAGTCCCGTTGCCGGCGGCCAGCACCGGCCGCTTGATGATCGAAGGTGATTCCAGCATCAGTTCTGCCGCACTGTCGGCATCGATGATCGCCGCCTTGCGCTCGTCGGGCAGCGCGCGCCAGGTCGTTCCCTTGCGGTTGACCAAAACCTCCCAAGCGACATGCTTGAGCCAGCCATCGATCAGGTCGCGGGTGAGCCCGGCCTTTTTGAAATCATGAAAGGTGTACGCGTGACCGTTTGCGTCCAGCCAGGTGCGCGCTTTCTTTACCGTGTCGCAATTCGGAATGCCGTAGAGGGTGATTGCCATTCAGTTAAACATTAAGTGTGAATTCGGTGAAGGTGGGGCCGTCGTCTTTCTTTTCTTCCGGCTCCTGCTGCTTCGGCTTCGCCGTCTGCCCGTTGTTAAGCAGCCAATACAGGTTGGTGGCCGAGTCCGCATTCGCGAGTGCTTCGTCCTGCGTGATTGCGCCTTCCTTCATCAACTCCATCAGCGCCTGTTCGAAGGTTTGCGAACCCGGCGACATGCTTTTTTCGATGGCTTCCTTGATCTGGCTGATCTCGCCCTGTTCGATCAGTTCGGCGATGTGGCGGGTGTTCAGCAGCACTTCCACCGCGGCTCTCCGGCCCTGGTCCTTCGCCACTACCAGTCGTTGCGAGATGACCGCCTTGATCGTCGCCGCCAGGTCGGACAGCAGCGAGGGCCGTGTTTCCAGCGGATAGAAATTGATGATGCGGGTCAGCGCCTGATAGCTGTTGTTCGCGTGCAGGGTAGCGACGACCAAGTGGCCCGACTGTGCATAGGCGAGCGCGTTCGACATGGTGTCCTTGTCCCGGATCTCGCCGATCAGGATGCAGTCCGGCGCCTGGCGCAATGCGTTCTTGAGTGCCACCCTCAGGCTCTCTGCGTCCGTGCCGATTTCGCGCTGATTCACGATCGACTTCTTGTTGGTGAACAGGAATTCGATCGGATCTTCCAGCGTCAGGATGTGGCCGGTTTTCAAAGTATTGCGGTGGTCCAGCATCGCCGCAATCGTGGTCGATTTGCCCGAACCAGTCGCGCCGACGACCAGCACGAGGCCGCGCTTTTCCATGATGATGTCGGTCAGTACCTCCGGTACGCGCAGGTCGGCGAGCTTCGGGATTTCGCCCGGTATGTAGCGGAACACTGCTGAAACGGTGCCACGCTGGCGGAATGCCGACAAGCGGAAGCTGCCCAGGCCCGTCACCGGAATACCGAGGTTGAGCTCGTTATCGCGTTCCAGTTCGTCCAGTTTTGCCACACTGACCACTTCGCCCAGCAGCGCCCTGATGGTCAGGTCGTCCATCTTCTGCTGGTTGATCGGGAGCACGTGGCCGTTGATCTTGATATGGATCGGCGAGTTCACCGTCATGAACAGGTCCGACGCCTTTTTTTCCTTCATCAGCTGGAACAAGCGATCCATAGCCATTATTGGGGCACTCCTGGATTAAGGGGATCGTCTAAGCTCCCCCTCTCCCGCAGGCGGGAGAGGGGTTGGGGGTGAGGGCGCCCGCAGAAGGGGATACCACTCGCCGCGAACAAAAAAATCAATCGCGCAGCAACTCATTAATCGCGGTTTTCGCACGAGTCTTAGCATCCACGCGCTTAACAATCACCGCGCAATACAAGCTATGCGAACCATCCGCCGACGGCAGGTTGCCGGATACGACAACCGATCCCGCCGGAACGCGGCCATAGCTGACTTCGCCGGTGGCACGATCGTAAATTTTGGTCGACTGGCTGATATACACGCCCATCGAAATGACGGAGTTCTCTTCGACGATCACGCCTTCAACGATTTCGGAGCGGGCGCCAATGAAGCAGTTGTCTTCGATGATGGTCGGATTGGCTTGCATGGGTTCAAGCACGCCGCCGATGCCGACGCCGCCGGACAGGTGCACGTTCTTGCCGATCTGAGCGCAGGAACCGACGGTAGCCCAGGTGTCGACCATCGTGCCTTCATCGACGTAAGCGCCGATATTGACGTACGACGGCATCAGCACCACGTTTTTAGCAATGAAACTGCCGCGGCGTGCGACTGCCGGCGGCACGACGCGGAATCCGCCCTTGGCAAAATCTTCAGCCGTGTAGTTGGCGAACTTGGTCGGGACCTTGTCGTAAAACTGCAGGTCGCCGGCCTTCATCTGCAGGTTGTCTTCGAGGCGGAATGACAGCAGCACGGCCTTCTTCACCCACTGATTGACCACCCAGCTGCCGGTGTCCTTCTGCGCCACGCGCAGTGTGCCTGCGTCGAGCTCGGCGAACACGTGCGATACGGCATCGCGGACTTCAGCCGGAGCCGAATTGGAGGAAATATTCGCGCGGTCTTCCCACGCCTGTTCGATGATTTGTTGTAGCTGTTGTGTCATTGTGAGTTTGATAGTGGGGTTGAATAAATCAGGATGCGGACAGTTTCTTTGTGAATTCGACAATACGGCGTGCGGCTTCGAGACATTCATCAACTTCCGCCACCAGTGCCATGCGTATGCGATTCTGACCCGGATTGACGCCGTGCGCCTCGCGTGCGAGAAAACTTCCCGGCAGTACCGTCACATTATATTCGGCATACAGCCGCCTGGCGAAGTCGGTGTCGGAGATGGCGACATCCCGGTCGACCCTGGCCCAAAGATAAAAGCCGGCGTCGGGCAGATCGACATCGAACACCTCTTGCAGGACCGGCGTGACCTGCCTGAACTTTGCGATGTACTTTGCGCGGTTCTCCACCACGTGCCGCTCATCGTTCCACGCGATGATCGACGTCGCCTGGACCGGCGGGCTCATGGCGCCGCCGCAATAGGTCCGGTACAGCAGGAATTTCTTCATGATCTCGGCGTCGCCGGCGACAAACCCCGAACGCATGCCCGGCACATTCGAGCGTTTGGACAGGCTGGAGAATGCAATCAGGCGCCGGTAATCGGTACGGCCCAGCTTGTGCGCAGCTTCGAGGCCGCCCAGCGGTGCTTCTTCCTTGAAATAAATCTCGGAATAGCATTCATCCGAAGCAATCACGAACCCATAGCGGTCGGACAGGTCAAACAACTCTTTCCAGTCTTCCAACGTCAACACCGCGCCGGTCGGATTGCCGGGTGAGCAAATATACAAGAGTTGCACATGTGACCAGACGTCGGCCGGTACGTTCTGGAAATCGGGCGCGAAGTTGCGCGCGGGATTCGAGTTGACGAAATAAGGCCGGGCACCCGAGAGATAGGCCGCCCCCTCATAGATCTGGTAGAACGGGTTGGGACACATCACCAGCGCGCCCGGCACCGGGGACACGATGGTCTGCGCCAATGCAAACAAGGCTTCGCGCGAGCCATTGACCGGCAGGATCTGCGTCGCCGGATTCAGCTTCGGCAAGCCATAGCGCCGTTCCAGCCATCCGGCAATCGCCGCGCGCAATGCATCGGCGCCCGCGGTCGTGGGATAGTTCGCCA
>JAQGMD010000350.1 GCA_028292565.1 Burkholderia sp.
CAAACTCGATGCGATGGAAAACCCGTACACGTTGCCGGAAGACCTGCGCGTCGCACTGGGTCACCGCCTCGCCGAGGTCGCGATGAACCGTTATCCGGTGCCGTCGTATTCTGAGCTGAAAGCGAAGATTTGCAGCAAGCTTGGTGTACCGGCCGGTTTCGACGTGGTGCTCGGGAATGGTTCCGACGAGCTGATCTCGATGATCTCGATCGCCTGCTCCAAACCCGGCGCAAAAGTGCTTGCTCCGCTGCCTGGCTTTGTGATGTATGCAATGTCGGCGCAATTCGCCGGATCGGAGTTTGTGGGTGTGCCGCTCAACGTCGACTTCACGTTGGACAAGGTGGCTATGCTGGCTGCGATCGAGCAGCACACACCCGCCGTGACTTATCTCGCCTATCCAAACAACCCGACCGGCAACCTGTTCGATGCCGAAGACATGGCGGAGATTATCCGCACGGTGGGTGATACGGGCGTGGTGGTCGTCGACGAGGCGTATCAACCTTTCGCCCAGTCCAGCTTCATGCCGAGACTTGCGGAATTCCCCAACCTCATCGTGATGCGCACGGTTTCCAAACTGGGCTTGGCCGGCATTCGGCTTGGTTATATGTCTGGCAACAGCGCACTGCTCGCGCAATTTGAGAAGGTCCGTCCGCCGTACAATATCAATGTGCTAACACAGGCGGCGGCCGAATTCGTGCTGGATCATACGAATGTGCTGGACAGTCAGGCGGCCGCCTTGCGCAATGCGCGGACCGAATTGACTACTGCACTGGAGGCCTTGCCGGGTGTGGAAGTCTTCCCGTCCTCGGCCAATTTCCTGCTGATCCGGGTGAAAACGTCAAAAACGGACGCTAATAAAGTATTTTCCGCACTGTTGGACCACAAGGTTTTAATCAAAAATGTCGGTAAAATGCATACTCTGTTAGAAAATTGCTTGCGGGTGACCGTCAGCACCCCGGAAGAGAACACGTTATTCCTAGATGCGCTGAAAGCATCGCTCGCATCGTAATTTTTATACCCATCCGAATCATGCCTACGCCACGCGTTGCCGAAGTTACGCGCAATACCAATGAGACGCAGATCCGCGTCGTGATCAACATCGACGGCACGGGCCAGCAAAAGCTGAACACCGGCGTGCCGTTCCTCGACCATATGCTGGACCAGATCGCCCGCCATGGCCTGATCGACCTCGACATTGAAGCCAAAGGCGATTTGCATATCGACGCTCATCACACAGTAGAGGACGTTGGCATCACAGTCGGCCAGGCGTTTGCAAAAGCGATCGGCGACAAGAAGGGCATCCGCCGCTATGGCCATTCCTATGTGCCGCTGGACGAGGCCTTATCTCGCGTGGTGGTCGATTTTTCCGGCCGTCCCGGGCTCGAATATCATGTGCCATTCAAGCGCGCAATGATTGGTGCGTTCGACGTTGACCTGGCCCACGAGTTTTTCCAGGGTTTCGTCAACCATGCACTGGTTTCTTTACACGTTGACAACCTGCGTGGCGAGAATGCTCACCATCAGTGCGAGACCATATTCAAGGCGTTTGGCCGTGCGTTGCGCATGGCCGCAGAGCTTGACCCGCGTGCGGCGGGGACGATTCCTTCGACCAAGGGCAGCCTGTAACTCCCGTAACGCCAAGCGTCGGGATTTCATTCTTTAACATGAACAAAATTGTTGTAGTGGATTACGGCATGGGTAACCTGCGCTCAGTTGCGCAAGCCCTGCGCCATGTTGCGCCCGAAGCCGATGTGCGCATTTCCGGTGATATTTCCGATATCAGGTCGGCCGACCGCCTCGTCCTGCCAGGACAGGGTGCGATCCCCGATTGCATGCGCAGCCTGCGCGAGTCCGGGTTGCAGGATGCGGTGGTCGAAGCCTCGCGCTCCAAACCCTTGTTCGGAGTGTGCGTCGGTGAACAATTGCTGTTTGACTGGAGTGAGGAAGGCGACACCCCCGGCCTCGGCTTGCTGCCGGGGAAAGTGGTACGCTTTCAGCTCGACGGCCAGTTGCAGGAGGACGGGTCGCGCTTCAAGGTGCCACAGATGGGCTGGAACCGGGTAAACCAGACGCTGTCCCATCCGCTGTGGCGCGGGATAGCCGACGGCAGTTACTTTTACTTTGTGCACAGCTACTACGCGGTACCTGCCAATCCGCAGCATACAGCGGGAGAAACCCTGTATGGCGCACCGTTTACCTGCGCGGTTGCACGCGATAATATTTTTGCTACACAGTTTCACCCGGAAAAAAGTGCATCCGCCGGTTTGCAGCTTTACAAGAATTTTATCGACTGGAATACCTGATTCCCGTCGATAGGTTGGCGCGTTTCTCCTAAATTAACCTTAATGCATTTCTAATGTAGCCATGCTGCTCATACCTGCCATCGATCTCAAAGACGGTCATTGCGTGCGCCTTAAACAAGGCGATATGGACCAGGCCACTGTGTTCTCCCAGGACCCCGCCGAAATGGCGCGACTTTGGCTTTCACAGGGCGCGCGACGCCTACACCTGGTCGATCTCAACGGCGCGTTTGCAGGCAAGCCGAAGAACGAATCTGCGGTGAAGTCGATCATCCAGGCTGTTCGTCAGTTCGCCGTCGATAACGACACCGATGAGATCCCGATCCAACTGGGTGGCGGCATCCGCGACCTCGACACGATCGAGCGCTACCTCGACGACGGCCTGTCCTACATCATCATCGGTACCGCAGCTGTCAAAAACCCGGGCTTCCTGCACGATGCATGCAGCGCCTTCCCCGGCCAGATCATTGTCGGGCTGGACGCCAAAGATGGCAAAGTTGCGACCGACGGCTGGAGCAAGCTCTCCGGCCACGAAGTGATCGATCTCGCGAAGAAGTTCGAGGACTACGGTTGCGAAGCAATTGTGTATACCGATATCGGGCGTGACGGCATGATGGGCGGCGTCAACATCGAAGCGACCGTGAAACTGGCGCAAAGCATGACGATCCCGGTGATCGCTTCCGGCGGCGTGCATAACATCAAGGATGTGGAGGCGCTCTGCGCGGTGCAGGACGAAGGCATAGAAGGCGTGATTTGCGGCCGCTCGATTTATGAAGGCACGCTCGACCTGCGCGTGGCGCAGGCGCGGGCCGACCAACTCAGTGGCCTGGAACAGTCGGCTGAAGAAGACGAAGCATGACCCTGGCAAAGCGCATCATCCCTTGTCTGGACGTGACTGCAGGTCGCGTGGTCAAGGGCGTCAATTTTATGGAGTTGCGCGACGCCGGCGACCCAGTCGAGATCGCTCGCCGCTATGACGAGCAAGGCGCCGACGAACTCACTTTCCTCGATATCACCGCGACCTCCGATGGACGCGACCTGATCCTGCACATCATCGAAGATGTCGCCTCGCAGGTGTTCATTCCGCTGACGGTCGGTGGTGGCGTGCGCACGGTCGAAGACGTGCGTCGACTGCTCAATGCCGGCGCTGACAAGATCAGCGTCAACAGCGCGGCGGTCTCCAATCCGCAACTGGTCTACGATGCCGCTCAAAAATATGGATCGCAATGCATCGTCGTGGCGATCGACGCCAAGAAAACCGTCGAAGGGAAGTGGGAGGTATTTACGCACGGCGGCCGCAAGCCCACCGGACTCGACGTCATCGAATGGGCGCAGAAGATGGAGGGCCTGGGTGTCGGTGAAATCCTTTTGACCAGTATGGACCGCGACGGCACGAAGAGCGGCTTCGACCTGGCGCTGACCCGATCGGTATCGGACGCGGTATCGATTCCCGTAATCGCCTCCGGCGGCGTCGGCGGCTTGCAGGACCTGGCCGACGGCATCAAGATCGGCCGTGCGGATGCGGTACTTGCCGCCAGCATTTTTCATTATGGTCAGCACACTGTCCAGGAAGCCAAGCGCTTCATGTCCGAACAAGCCATCCCGATGAGGTTGGCATGAGTAACAACGACAAATGGTTGAACAAAGTAAAGTGGGATGAGCACGGCCTGGTGCCGGTTATTGCACAGGAAGTCGGCTCGAATGATGTGCTGATGTTCGCGTGGATGAACCGCGACGCGCTGCACAAGACCGTCGAGCTGGGCGAAGCCGTGTATTGGAGCCGCTCCCGCAAGAAACTATGGCACAAGGGCGAAGAATCCGGGCATGTCCAGAAAGTGCTTGAGATCCGCCTGGATTGCGACGAGGACGTGGTACTGTTGAAAGTCGAGCAGGCTGGCGGCATCGCCTGCCATACCGGGCGGCACTCCTGCTTCTTCCAGAAGTTCGAGGGCACCGAGAAAAGCGGCGACTGGCAGTCGGTCGAACCGGTATTGAAAGATCCGGACACCATTTACAAATAAGCATTTCCAAGTAACAGCACAAAGGGCGGGATATTATTCCCGCTCATAAAACATGAGCGACACTTTAAAACGCCTGGGCGATGTAATTGAATCGCGTAAGCCCGCCAACGGTGGCGATCCCGACAAGTCTTACGTGGCGCGCCTGTTTGCCAAAGGCGATGATGCCATCCTGAAAAAGATTGGCGAAGAGGCGACGGAAACCGTCATGGCGGCAAAGGACGTGCGTGCCGGAGGCGATAAAACCAAGGTACTTTATGAGTGTGCCGACTTGTGGTTCCACTCGATGATCATGCTGGCGCAGTTCGACCTGACACCGCAGGATGTATTGAATGAACTCGCGCGCCGTGAAGGCCTCTCCGGTATCGAGGAGAAGGCGAATCGTAAATTGATCGAGCGGGAACGCAACGGCGACTGATCCGGCGCCATCAAAGGTTTTGCTGTGGGGCAGGGCTCGCCCGGTCGCATTGCCTCATCCAATAATGACTATCTCAACGGGACAACATGACAAACTGCATATTCTGCAAGATAGCCACGAAGCAGATCCCATCGAAACTGATCTATGAGGATGATGATCTGATAGCGTTCCATGACATCAACCCGGCAGCGCCAGTGCATTTTTTGATTGTTCCCAAACAACATATCCCGACGTTGTCCGACTGCGATGAAAGTCACGGCCCATTGTTGAGTAAAATGATGCTACTGGCGCCGAAGCTGGCGCAAGAGCAGGGATGTGGTTATACCGGCGACGGTGACGGTAACGGTGAAGGGGGATTCAAAACTCTTTTCAATACCGGACCGAACGGAGGGCAAGAGGTGTACCATCTGCACTTGCATGTCATCGGTGGACCGCGTCCGTGGCGCGGGCAGAGGTAACCCCGCTGCAGTGAGATAGTCTGACGTATAAACTGATTTAGGACGATAACGTCCGGCTAGGAGAAAATAATGGGCTCATTTAGTGTTTGGCACTGGCTGATCGTGCTGGTGATAGTCATGTAGGTATTCGGCACCAAGAAGCTGGGCAACATGGGTTCCGACCTCGGCAAGGCCGTCAAAGGCTTCAAGGACGGCGTAAAGAGCGGCGACGAAGACAAAGCTGCGGCACCAAACGCCGCCCCGTCGCAAGTGGCCGAAAAAACCACGATCGACGTTGAAGTAAAAGAAAAGACAAGGAGTTGAGAGGCTCCGCACGACGAGTTGTGCGTCATCGGGCGTGCCGCCACCGTGGCATTCGTTGCGCCACGCTCAACTCTCGTCGCCAACCGTCATGATAGATCTTGGTCTCTCCAAACTTGCACTGATCGGCGTTGTTGCATTGGTAGTCATCGGCCCCGAAAAGCTGCCGAAGGTTGCCCGCATGGCCGGTACGTTATTCGGCCGCGCCCAGCGCTACATCAACGAAGTCAAATCCGAAGTCAGTCGCGAGATCGAAATCGACGAACTGCGCAAGATGCATACTGATATGCAGCAAGCGGCCAGCGATGTCCAGCAAAGCTTCTCGCAAACTGTCTCCGAGGTACAGACCGACCTGAATTCCGCCTGGAGCAATCCGGGGTCGGATGGCGCCGCGACCTATCCTTTGCGTGAACCGCCTTCGTCCGACCAGCTTGCGGAAAAGGCAAAAAACTTCCGCAAGAAAAAGCTGGCGCGCAGTTCGGCTATTCCTTCCTGGTATAAACGGCAAAACGGCCAGAAGTCCCGCGTCATATCCGGCGCGGCTAGGGTCGCCAGATATCGGCCCGCCGGCGTCACTCGTAAATCATTCCACTAATGGCAGACGATCAACACACAAACGGTGTGGGGGACACCTTCATATCGCACCTGGTGGAATTGCGCACCCGCGTAATGAAGGCTTCCGCAGCGGTCATCCTCGTATTCCTCTGCCTTATGCCATGGGCCGGCAAAATCTATGATTTGCTCGCCCATCCAATGATGGTGGCCCTGCCGGCCGGCAGCAAAATGATCGCGACCGGCGTCATCACGCCATTCCTGATTCCGGTAAAGGTGACGCTGCTCGTGGCGTTCATCATCGCACTACCGTGGGTGCTGTATCAGGCCTGGGCCTTTGTCGCCCCGGGCTTGTACGCCCATGAGAAGAGACTGGTTGCTCCGTTGGTGATTTCCTCGTCACTTTTGTTCGTCGCCGGCGTAGCCTTCTGTTATTTCCTCGTGTTTGGTGTGGTGTTCAAGTTCGTCAATGATTTTGCCCCCGCGTCCGTATCGGTAGCGCCGGATATCGACAGTTACTTCGGCTTTGTCATGACCATGTTCATCGTGTTCGGCATGACCTTCGAGGTGCCGATCGTTGTCATCGTGCTGGTGCGCATGGGGCTGGTGACAGTGGAAAAGCTGAAAGAAATCCGCCCGTATGTGGTCGTGGGTGCGTTTGTCGTTGCGGCGATTGTCACACCGCCGGACGTCGTGAGCCAGCTGCTGCTGGCCATACCGCTTTGCCTGTTGTATGAGGTCGGCTTGTTGCTCGCACCGTTCTTCGCGCGAGTCACCCGAGCGCCGGAAGAAACCGTTTAGCTTACCTGACCTGGCGCAGCCAGGTCACCAGCGGATAGGCGTCTTTAAAGCCCGCGACCACTTCCTTCCCCAGATCAGCCGGAATTTTTCTTTTCAGGCTGGTCTCTTTCCAGACGATAAAGCTCTTCAGCTTGATGTACTCGATATGCGGTGCATCGGCGTCAAAACCTTTTGGCGGACGGGTGAGCTTGCCCTCTTCCTGCAGGCCGCCGAAAGTCTCTTTGAGTTTCCGGTTCTTCAACAGCTTGCCGAACCCCGGCGCGTCGTCAATCACTTGAAGCCGTATTGCCTTCAGCCGGTCGGGTGGCGGCATATACTCGCCGCCCGCAACCAGCAGCGCGCCATTCGCGTCAATGTGGAAATAGTAAGCAGGCCCGCCGCCCTGGCTCGGCTTTTTCAAGCCGCTAGCAGTAATCGCGGCCGAGAAGGTCGTCTTATACGGACTCTTGTCGTGCGAGAAGCGCATATCGCGATTGATGCGAAACAGCGCCTTTTTAGGATTGCACGCCGCGACTGAGGGGTCGAACTTGCTGATGTCCGCGATCAACTGCGTCACCAGATCCAGGAATTCAGCGCGGAGGATGTCATAGCGCGGCTTGTTCATCACAAACCACGCGCGATTGTTATTTCCCGAGAGTTCGGCCAGAAATTGAATCAGGTCACGCGTATGCATGGTTAACGGACTTCCTCCGTCGCTTCCCTGCGCGGCCGCGGCCGCTTGCCAACCACGACATCAAGCGTCGCTTCCTGGCTCTTGCGCAAGACCGTCATTCTGGTTCGATTCCCCGGGGTCAGTTGCGCAATGATGTTGAGCATATCCGTGGTATCGCTCACCGGCTTGCCTTCGACCGCAACGAGGATATCGCCGGGCCGCATGCCGGCCTTGTCAGCCGGGCCGCCTTTCAGTACGCCAGCGATGATTGCGCCGGACTTTTTGGAGAGTCCGAAGCTTTCGGCCAGTTCGGGCGTGATGTCTTGCGGCTCGACCCCGATCCATCCGCGCACCACCTGGCCGGTGGCAATGATGGACTCCATCACAGTTTTCACGGTAGTGACCGGGATCGCGAAACCGATACCAAGCGAGCCGCCGCTGCGCGAATAAATTGCTGTGTTGATTCCGAGCAGATTGCCGTGCGTATCGATCAGCGCACCACCCGAGTTGCCAGGGTTAATAGCCGCATCAGTCTGGATGAAGTTTTCAAATGTGTTGATGCCGAGATGATTGCGGCCGAGCGCGGAGACTATGCCCATCGTGACGGTCTGGCCGACACCAAACGGATTGCCAATCGCGAGTACGACATCGCCGACCCTGGATTGCTCGATATGGCCCAGCGTGATCGCGGGGAGATTCGGCAAATCGACCTTGATCACAGCCAGGTCGGTTTCCGGATCGGCGCCGACGAGTTTGGCGACGCCTTTGCGGCCGTCGGCCAGCGCCACCTCGATTTCGTCCGCGGTTTCGATTACATGGTTATTGGTCAGCACATACCCTTTGGGGCTGACAACCACGCCGGAGCCAAGGCTAAACTGCTTTTCTTCCTGCTGCTCGCCGAAGAACTTCCTGAACAGCGGGTCCTCCATGAACGGATGTTTCGGTTGCTGCGAAGCTTTTGTAGTGTAGATGTTGACCACTGCCGGCATTGCCCGCTTGGCGGCGTCGCGATACGAGCCTTGCGCCGGGGGCGCGTGTGATGGCGCTTCCAGTAAAGACACTGAAGACGAAATAGCGCGGCCGCCGCCGCTGGCCCATTCTGGCTTCAAGCTAGCTACAATGAACCAGAGCGCCAGACCGACCGTTACGGTCTGCGCAAACAAAAGCCAGAGACGTTGCATATTACGAAGATACGAAGAAGAGTTACGAAAATGAATACGAAAAAAAAGGCGCAAAAGTGAGCCAGGGAACAATAAGCAGGGACACGATAGCCCAATATCTGGAGCAAGCTCTTGATATTACCCGTTTTCGCGACTATTGCCCAAATGGCCTTCAGGTCGAAGGCCGATCGACGATCAGCACACTGGTGAGCGGGGTGACCGCCAGCCAGGCACTCATCGAGGCTGCGGTTGAAGCTCAAGCCGATGCCATCCTCGTGCATCACGGTTACTTCTGGCGCGGCGAGGATCCGCGCGTGGTGGGCACGCGGCAGAAGCGATTGAAGTTGCTCCTGGCGCATGACATCAATCTGTTCGCTTACCATCTGCCGCTCGACAAGCATCCTGAGTTCGGTAATAACGCCCAGCTCGCGCGACAGCTCGACCTGCTTGCGGACGGCCGCTTTGGAGAGGACGGACTGGGCTGGATCGGCGTCACCGGCGATGCTGCGGTAAAGACGGTTGGGGATTTGGCGCAGTTGGTCGAAGCGCGCCTCGGCCGGAAGCCGCTGGTGATTGGCGATCCGGCACAGTCACTCGGCCGCATAGCCTGGTGTACGGGTGCTGCGCAAAACATGCTGGATGACGCGATTGCGGCTGGCGCAACCGCTTACCTGAGTGGTGAAATTTCGGAGCCTACGGTGCATCTGGCGCGGGAAACGGGGGTCGCCTATATCGCCTGCGGCCATCACGCCACCGAAAGATACGGCGTTCAGGCGCTCGGATCGCATCTCGCCGGTCAGTTTGGCATCGCACACCGATTTATCGACATTCCCAATCCGGTCTGACCAGTTGGATAATTTGCCCATGAAGGCTTGTCGAATTCCCTATATGATGGAAGGCGGATGGATATCCTGGCGAGAAAGAGACTATGTTCGATGAAGCATCGCATGAGCCGATCGGCGTTGTGATTGTCGAAGACGACGCCGTGACGCGCAGGTCCCTGAGCTTGGCAATCGAAGCCGAACCTGCGTTGAAACTGCTGGCCACCTTCGACAGTGTCCGGCCCACATTGGAATGGCTTGAGACCGGGTCGGCGGATGTACTGCTGACCGACCTCGGCTTGCCCGACGGCTCTGGCCTTGAAATCATCCGAGCGTGCGCACGGCACCATCCGAAATGCGACATCATGGTTGTCACCGTCGCCAGTGATGAAGTCAACGTACTTGGCTGTATCGAAGCCGGCGCCTCGGGGTATGTACTCAAGGATGCCGGGAGAATGAACGTCTCGCGCGCGGTGCTGGATATGCGTGCCGGCGGCGCCCCTATGAGTCCGGCGATTGCGCGCATGGTACTGGCCAAAGTCCGGGACGGGAAAAAAGCGGCGCCCCGCGCAGCCGAAATCGCGCCGGGCCTTACCAAACGCGAAGCAGCAATACTGGACCTGATCGCGCAGGGTGACAGCTACGGCGACGTCGCCAAGTTGCTCTCGGTATCCGTCGGCACGGTACAAACCCACATCAAGAACATCTACGGAAAACTGTCCGTGCATTCGCGAGGCGAAGCGGTGTTCGAGGCGCATCGGCGCGGCTTGCTCCAGATCGGGCGGCCACGAAAGAAGGACAAGTGAAGCGATCGGCATAGGTCAACCGGCCCACGCCGGTTTTTTATTGCCCGTTGCCGCTACTTCTTGAGCGAATCGCGTATTTCACGCAGTAGAACGATGTCTTCCGGCGTTGGTGCCGGCGACGGTTCCTCCTTCGGTTCGGTCCGCTTTGCCTTATTGATGGCGCGCACCATCTGGAAAATGATGAATGCCAGTATCAGGAAATTAAGCAGGATCGTAATGAAATTGCCGTAGGCGAAAACCGCGCCCGCTTTTTTCGCTTCAATCAACGTCATGTTCGCTGCCTGACTATTCAGGGGCAGGTAGTAATTCGAAAAATCGAGTCCGCCAAATATACGGCCGGCGACCGGCATGATGATGTCCTGCACCAATGAGTCGACAATCTTGGCAAACGCGCTGCCGATAATAACGCCGACCGCCAGGTCAATCACGTTCCCCTTGACTGCAAACGCTTTGAATTCCTTGAACATCCCCATGATCGAAACTCCCCGATTAATTTGTAAAAATTGCAATACGCGACACGGCCGCAAGGCGAGCCGTGTCCGAATGAAAGCTGCGCAGCATGCACATGGACCGCTCCACGCGTATTGGGCTGGATCAAATACTCGCGGAAATTGCAGGGCAGTCATATGTATTCCCTTTAAAACAATTCTGCCGTCCGTTATAATCTAAGGTTGCAAGAAGTTTAGTCAAGATTTGTATTTTCACGATTGGGGTTGGTATGAGTAACGAAAAGCAGGTCGATTCCGGTCGACGAGGCTTGCTCGTCGCCACATGTGCGGCGGGCGGCGTGGCTGGATTGGCCACTGCGGGGGCGTTTGTGTCGACCTTCCAGCCGTCCGAGCGAGCAAAAGCCGCCGGCGCGCCGGTTGAAGTGGATATTTCCGGCCTCGCGCCGGGTGAACTGAAAACAGTCGAATGGCGTGGCAAGCCGGTGTGGGTCCTGAAGCGTTCGCCCGAAATGATTGCCTCGCTGAAGAAGACCGAAGCCCAACTCGCCGATCCGAAATCGGAGCGCAATCCAAATGAGCTGACGCCGGAATACGCGCGCAACGAGTTTCGCTCGATCAAGCCGGAGATCCTGGTTGCGGTCGGCATCTGCTCCCACCTCGGTTGCTCACCGACCACCAAGCTCCAACCCGGTGCCCAGCCATCGCTGCCGGACGACTGGGCGGGCGGCTTCCTGTGCCCCTGCCATGGTTCGACCTTCGACGTCGCCGGTCGCGTCTTTAAGAACAAGCCCGCGCCGGATAACCTGGAAGTGCCGCGCCACATGTTTGTCGGTGACGGCAAGCTGGTGATCGGTAAAGACGAGAAAGGCGAGGCGTAATCATCATGGCATATCAAGAAAAGAAAAATTCTGCCGCCGCCAGAGTCAACGAAGCACCTGCGCCGATGTCTGCGCGCGCATTGCACTGGATTGATGAGCGCTTCCCGGTCACTTCGACCTGGAAGGCGCATCTGTCCGAATATTACGCACCGAAAAACTTCAACTTCTGGTACGCGTTCGGTTCCCTGGCTCTGCTGGTGCTCGTGATCCAGATCGTCACCGGCATTTTCCTCGTGATGCACTACAAGCCGGACGCCACCCTCGCGTTCGCGTCTGTCGAGTACATCATGCGCGACGTGCCCTGGGGCTGGTTGGTCCGCTATATGCATTCCACCGGCGCATCGGCGTTCTTCGTCGTGGTTTATCTCCACATGTTGCGCGGCCTGTTGTACGGTTCTTATCGCAAACCGCGTGAACTGGTGTGGCTGTTTGGCGTCGGCATCTTCCTGTCGCTGATGGCTGAAGCGTTCTTCGGCTACCTGCTTCCATGGGGCCAGATGTCCTACTGGGGAGCCCAGGTAATCGTCAACCTGTTCGGTGCGATTCCGTTCATCGGTCCGGACCTGTCGTTGTGGATACGCGGCGATTATGTGGTGTCGGATGCAACCCTGAACCGCTTCTTTGCATTTCACGTTATCGCAATTCCGCTGGTATTGCTGGGTCTGGTTGCGGCGCACATCGTTGCCCTGCACGAAGTCGGCTCCAACAACCCGGACGGCGTCGAGATCAAGTCGAACAAGGACGCCAACGGCATACCGCTCGATGGCATTCCATTTCATCCGTTCTACTCGGTGCATGACGTGTTTGCCGCTTCGATCTTCCTGATCGTGTTTAGCGCAATCATCTTCTTCGCCCCGGAAATGGGCGGTTACTTCCTTGAGTACAACAACTTCGTCCCTGCTGACCCGCTGAAGACTCCGTCGCATATTGCGCCGGTCTGGTATTTCACGCCGTTCTATTCGATCCTGCGCGCAACCACAACGCAGTTCATGTACGCGCTTGAGGTTGGCGTCGTGGCCTTCGTCGCACTGATCGTGCTCAAGTCCAGGCTGAGTGGTTTCCTGAAGGCTGTCGCGGCCGTAGTCGGACTGGTCGCAGTCATTGGCATGTTCATTTTCGATCCGAAATTCTGGGGCGTTGTGCTGATGGGCGTTTCGGTATTGATCCTGGCTGCATTGCCATGGCTTGACCATTCGCCGGTCAAATCGATCCGCTACCGTCCTGATTGGCACAAGTATGTTTACTGGGTGTTCGGTATCGCGTTCGTGATCCTCGGCTATCTCGGCGTGCTGCCTCCGACCGACGCTCGTACGTTGGTTGCGCAGATCTGCACCTTCATTTACTTCGGCTTCTTCCTGTTGATGCCGTGGTGGAGCACGATGGGTCGCTTCAAGCCCGTGCCCGACCGCGTCACGTTCCACCCGCACTGAGCCGAAAAGGGATATGAGAACCATGAAATTGCTGAAAAAACTGATCGCGGCCCTGGTCCTGATCCCGGTGCTTGCATTGGCTTCCGAGAGTGAGTATCCGTTGGACCACGCGCCTGACCGCACGAGGGAGTTGCCTGGACTGCAAAATGGCGCGAGACTGTTCGTCAACAACTGCCTGAACTGCCACTCCGCATCCGCGATGCGTTACAACCGCCTCAAGGATATAGGCCTGACGGAAGAGCAGATCAAGAACAACCTGCTCTTTACGACTGACAAGGTGGGTGACCTGATGAAGGTCAGCATGCCGGCCAAGGATGCGAAGGACTGGTTCGGTGCGGTTCCGCCTGACCTGTCGGTGATCGCCCGCGCCAAGGCGTCGGGGGCAGGTTCCGGCGCTGACTGGCTTTACACCTACATGCGTACTTTCTATAAAGACGATACGCGGCCGACAGGCTGGAACAACCTTGTGTTCCCGAACGTGGGCATGCCGCACGCGTTGTGGGAAATGCAAGGCGTCCGCACCGTCAAGTACGTCGATGAGAAAGATCCGCACGACCCATCCAAGACTGTGCATAAATTTGCAGGCTTCGAGCAAGTCAAACCAGGCAAGCTGAGCACGCTCGAATACGACAACGCGACTGCCGATCTTGTCGGCTATTTGCAGTGGATGGCCGAGCCTGTGCAAAACGAGCGGAAGCGTTTGGGTGTATGGGTATTGTTATTCTTGGGAGTTTTCGCGTTTCTCGCCTGGCGCTTGAATGCCTCCTATTGGAAAGATATCAAGTAAGGTATTGTGTCCGCGCCTCTTAAAAAGGCGCGGGCGTTTGTTTCGGGGTGAGCCGTCCGCGTCTCACCCCCTTTGTTTCTAAGGAACTACAAAATGATGGTTCTCTATTCGGGCACAACCTGCCCATTTTCGCAGCGCTGCCGTCTTGTCTTGTTCGAAAAAGGCATGGATTTTGAAATCCGTGACGTCGACCTGTTCAACAAACCGGAAGACATTTCGGTGATGAACCCATATGGACAGGTTCCGATCCTGGTCGAACGCGACCTGATCCTGTATGAATCCAATATCATCAACGAATACATTGACGAGCGCTTCCCGCATCCGCAGTTGATGCCGGCAGACCCGCTGATGCGCGCCCGTGCGCGGCTGATGCTGTTCAACTTCGAGAAAGAATTGTTCATCCATGTGCATACCCTGGAGAACGACAAGGCGAAGGGATCGGAGAAGGTCCATGAAAAGGCACGCGCGGAGATTCGCGACCGCCTGACCACGCTGGCGCCATTGTTCCTCAAGAACAAGTACATGCTGGGCGACGAATTCTCGATGTTGGATGTCGCGATCGCGCCGCTGCTCTGGCGCCTTGACCATTACGGTATCGAGCTGTCGAAGACGGCTGCGCCTTTGATGAAATATGCCGAGCGTATCTTCTCGCGTCCTGCATACATCGAAGCATTGACGCCTTCCGAGAAAGTCATGCGTCGTTAAGAAGTATCCGTCATGTGCGCCGTCGCGCGCCATGATGAGGGAGTGCTCGACGCGTTGTCGGGCACTCGACCGCAAACTGTGGCGTGTGCGCCGCTGGTGTGACGCAAGCCTTGGAAAAGGCCTATTACCATGTCGGAAATTTCTACCAAGCCCTATCTACTCCGCGCAATCTACGAATGGTGTACAGACAACGGTTACACACCGTATCTCGCCGCCATGGTCGATGCCAAAACGCGCGTCCCGCGTGAGTTCGTCAAGAATGGCGAAATCGTCCTCAATATCAGCTTCACTGCGACCAGCGGTTTGAAGTTGGATAACGATTTCGTACGGTTCAATGCGCGCTTCGGCGGCGTGGCGCGTGAAATTTCAGTCCCGGTCGAAAATGTCGTCGCAATTTATGCGCGCGAAAATGGGCAGGGCATGGCATTTGAAGTGTCGAAAGCGCCCACGGGCGAAACCGAAACCGCGCCGGCGTCTGAGGACAAAGGCGCTGTGCCCTCGCTTGCGGCGGTTCCGCCATCGACGGATGAAAAGACATCTGCACCGACCGAGCCGGACGATAATCCTGAACCACCAAAAAAAGGTGGCCGTCCTACACTAACTCGCATCAAATAAAGTACAATACTGTCTTCCAAGTTTTCGCCGGCTTAGCTCATTTGGTAGAGCAGTTGACTTGTAATCATCAGGTGGCCAGTTCGAATCCGGCAGCCGGCACCAAAAAGAAAGCCCATGACCAGAAATGATCATGGGCTTTTTTCTTTTAGTCGAACATTAGTCTGCTGTTTGTTTGCCGCCTTGGTGCCGTCCCAGCGTGGGCTTAGCGCATGCGGTATCGAGAAGGGATCGAGTACGCGTCCTACTGTACTGTATGGTCGACCATATGGGCAATCGTCTGGGGCTGATGATTAAAGCCGGAAAGTGGCGGATAAACGATCTCGACCATTTATGTGACGGCCATCATATTGCGTACGTCTCACACGCCATGAGTACCAGGTGCCTGCGCTCCTTCAATACGACGTCTGCAGCGCGTGTAATCAGTGTGTCGGAGAGCCCGTGCGCCACTACGGCGAGTGTTCTCATTGAACAAAGCGCGACTATATTGCCTTCTGATTGAAAAGAACCGGTGGCAATGGAACCGCCGACATCACGCACGTTATAAACAACATGCGCCCATGCCAAGACTTCCTTGCGGTGCATGTCGAGTTCCTGATGCAGGTTCAATACACCCGCATCGGGAATCAGTAGCTGGGTTCGATGCCGCGCATCTCACGCAACACCTGCAACAGGCGGACACCATAGACCGCGCCGGTGGTGCCGGTAATGGCAATGATCAATCGTTTGTCGAGCGGGATCGAACTGGCGGAGCGTCGTTACGACGCATCCACCTCAGGGTTTCAGTAAGCCCTGCAATTCGCCGGACTCGAACATCTCATTCATGATGTCCGAGCCGCCGACAAACTCGCCGTTGACGTAGAGCTGCGGGATGGTTGGCCAATTGGAGAATTCCTTGATCCCCTGGCGCACTTCCTGGTCTTCCAGCACGTTGACGGTGACGATATTTTCGACGCCGCAGGATCGCAGGATCTGGATCGCGCGCCCGGAAAAGCCGCACTGTGGAAACTGCGACGTGCCCTTCATGAACAACACGACCGGATTTTGCGTCACGGTCTCCTTAATCCAGCCTTGTACATCGCTCATGATGCATCTCCCCAAAAGTTCAGAATATAAGCATTATATGAAAAAGCCCGAGACGCCGTCGGCGGATCGCCGGGTGGCGAGGCGAAATTGTCGCCCGGAACGACGGTTCGCACGGGCGACAACCCTGCCTCAGGACTTCAGTTTTGCAAAGGCCGCCGCCATTGCATTATTTGCTACCGGTTGCCGGGACTGCTGCTGATGCTGCGCCAGGCGTTTTGCATCGTTGCGGTCGCCGCGCTGCTCCGTCCGTGAACCTGCCGGAGCAGGCGTGTCGGACAGGCGCATCGTCAATGCAATGCGTTTGCGCTTCTCGTCGACTTCCAGCACTTTGACCTTCACCACCTGCCCGGCCTTGACCACCGTGTGAGGATCTTTCACGAAGGTGTTCGAGAGCGCGGAAATATGTACCAAGCCATCCTGATGCACTCCGATATCGACGAAGGCGCCGAACGCGGCGACATTGGTGACCACACCCTCGAGGATCATGTCGGGACGCAAGTCCCTGATTTCTTCTACGCCTTCCTTGAAGGTTGCTGTAGTGAATTCCGGACGCGGATCCCGGCCGGGCTTCTCGAGTTCTTTCAGAATGTCGGTGATGGTAGGTACGCCGAACTTTTCATCAGCATATTTCGCTGCGTTCAGCGACTTGAGCAAGTTGCTGTCACCGATGATGCCTTTGACATCCTTCTTGATGTCCGCAAGGATCTTCTCAACTACAGGATAGGACTCGGGGTGGACCGCCGATGCATCCAACGGATTTTCGCCCCCCATGATACGCAAGAAGCCGGCCGCCTGTTCGAAAGTCTTTTCTCCAAGGCGTGGCACCGAGCGTAACGCTGCGCGCGAGGTGAACATGCCTTTCATATCGCGATAGGTGACGATTGCCTGCGCGACGCTCGTGTTCAGGCCGGATACGCGTGCAAGCAGGGGCGCGGAAGCAGTATTCACGTCGACACCGACTGCGTTCACGCAATCTTCCACCACCGCGTCGAGGGAGCGCGCCAGCTGCGTCTGGCCGACATCATGCTGATACTGGCCGACGCCGATCGACTTCGGATCGATCTTCACCAGTTCCGCCAATGGATCCTGCAAGCGGCGTGCGATGGATACCGCGCCGCGCAACGACACATCGAGCTCCGGCAATTCGCGTGACGCGAATTCAGATGCGGAATATACCGAAGCGCCTGCTTCCGACACCACGATCTTGGTGAGCTTCAGTTCGGGTCGCAGCTTGATCAGGTCTTGCGCCAGCTTGTCGGTCTCGCGCGATGCGGTGCCGTTGCCGATTGAAATCAGCGCGACATTGTGTTTTTGCGCCAGTTGCGCCAGCGTATGCAGCGAACCGTCCCAATCATTGCGCGGCTGGTGCGGATAAATGGCGGTGGTGTCGACCACCTTGCCGGTCGCGTCGACCACGGCGACCTTCACGCCGGTGCGCAGGCCTGGGTCGAGACCCATGGTTGCGCGCGGTCCCGCGGGAGCCGCTAGCAACAGGTCTTTCAGGTTGCGCGCGAAGACGTTGATTGCTTCGATTTCGGCCCGCTCGCGTAGCCCGGTCATCAATTCGGTTTCCAGGTGCATGAACACTTTCACGCGCCAGGTCCAGCGTACGGTGTCAGCCAGCCACTTGTCTGCCGGGCGGCCCTGGTTGCTGATGCTGAAGCGCGCCGCGATGCGACCCTCGCACGGATTGTGCCGGGCATCCCATTTCGGCTTTTCTTCCTCGGTATCGAGCCGCAGCGAGACATTCAGCATTTCCTCGCGGCGGCCGCGGAACAATGCGAGCGCACGGTGCGACGGGATGGTGCCGATGGTTTCGGAATAATCGAAGTAGTCGGCGAACTTCTCGCCCGCATCCTGTTTGCCATCGACTACCTTCGACTCGACCACGCCGTGTTCGGTCAGGTATTCGCGCAATGTCTGCAATAGTGTCGCATCTTCAGAGAAGCGCTCCATCAGGATCTGCCGCGCGCCGTCCAGCGCCGCTTTGGCATCCGTCACGCCGGGATTGTCGCCGTTATCAGTGCTGAAGGCCGGCTTGAGATACTTCGCCGCTTCCTCGTCCGGGATCAATGCAGGATTGGCAAGCAACGCATTCGCCAATTCAGTGAGACCGGCTTCTGCGGCGATCTGCGCCTTGGTGCGGCGTTTCAGCTTGTACGGCAGGTACAGGTCTTCCAGGCGCGTCTTGTCCTCTGCGTGCGTGATCGCATCGAGCAGCTCGGGCGTCATCTTGCCCTGTTCCTGGATCGACCCGACGATGGCCGCGCGTCGGTCTTCCAGTTCGCGCAGATAACGTAGCCGTTCCTCCAGCAGGCGCAGCTGGATGTCGTCCAGTCCGCCGGTCGCTTCCTTGCGGTAACGGGCGATGAAGGGAACAGTCGCGCCTTCGTCCAGCAGGGCGACGGCGGCGGCGACTTGCACGGGTTTGGCGGCAAGTTCAAGGGCGAGACGTTGTTCGATGGAAGGCAGCATGGGAATCAATATTCACAAAAGGAGCGTTGGATGATACCGAAACGCGGTTCAAAAAACAGTCTTGACAAGGGAGAAGTTAAGCACGCGCGTGAGGCGCTTTTCCACCGGATACGCGCTCGATGGATGCCAGGTCTTGCCAGCTTTGCACCTCGGTAAATCCCTGTGCGCAAAGGAGTTCGCGCACTGCAAAAGCCTGGTCGTAACCATGCTCCATCAACAACCAGCCGCCGGCCACCAGGTGCTGGTTGGCGCCATTGACGATAATGCGTAGCGCAGAAAGCCCGTCGGCATGATCCGTCAGCGCGCCGATGGGCTCGAAACGCAAGTCGCCTTGCCGCAAATGCACGTCGTCTTTGACGATGTAGGGCGGATTGGCCACGATGAGGTCATATTTCTGCCCCACCAATGCGCTATACCAATCGGTTTCCAAAAAGGCGACATTCGCATTGTTGCGCGCGGCGTTTTGACGCGCTACGGCGAGTG
>JAQGMD010000120.1 GCA_028292565.1 Burkholderia sp.
GTAGTCAGCAATTCGGTGCTACTCCGGCGCAGCCTGCATAACATGTTCGACCACATACCGGTGGTCGAACTCATAGGCGAGGCGGAAGAGCCGCAAGGAGCGCTGCGCGATCTGTCGGCGATTCATCCTGACGTCATCCTGCTGAACCTCGATCCGAGGCGCAACGGCGGGCTCGACCTGTTCGACTATGTTGCGCACAGCCATCCGCACTGCAAGACGATAGTGTTGTCCAAACCTGCGGAAGCCAGGTCCATCCGGCATTTTCTCGAGAAGCGCATCGATGGCTCAGCGGGGAAAAACGGCATCGATGCATTTATCGATCCGAACGACCCGGCGCGCATCCGGGCCTGCATCGAGAAATCAGTCTCCGAGAAAGCCGACTCCGTGTCACGCTATCGCGCGGTCTGCCCCGACGCCGGCACCAGAGATCTGTACGACCATGTCGATCATGTATCGAACGGAAATCATACGCAAGGCTATAGCGGCATCGTCAACAGCATCAACGATCGCCGCCGGCAACGCATTGGACGCCGGCAGTCTGAAATCGAGGTGATGAACTCGGCCTATCGCTTCCAGTCCCTGGTCGAACAGCTTCCCGGCATGCCTTATATCGCCAACCTGGACAAGGCCGGCAGCCATGTGTACGTGAGTCCGAAGATCGAAGAATTGCTCGGCTTCACGGCCGAGCAGTGGTGCAAGGATCCGCAGTTGCGGATGGGCCAGATCCACCCGGACGACCGCGCGGCCGTATTGAAAGCGATCAACCAGACAGTTGCCGAGCGGAGCAGCTTCAGCATCGACTACCGCATCTTCAAGAGCGACGGCACTGTGCGATGGTTACACGACGAAGCGCGCGTAGTGCTGGGTGCGCGCGGCGAACCCTTGTTCCTGCAGGGCGCCGTACTCGACATCACGGAGCGCAAACAGGCACAGGCGGAACTGGAGCAGTCGCACCACGAGCTGCAGGAGCTGATCGGCGCGCTCGATTCCATGCGCATCGAAGAACAACAGAGACTGGCGCACGAGATGCACGATGATTTCGGCCAATTGCTGGCGGCAATGAAGATGGATATCTCCACACTGCAGCAGCACCTGCCGCAAAGCGATGCACGGATAGTACGCCACCTCAGCAGCATCAATGAACTCGTCGATGCGATGGTGGCTTCGGTACGGCGCATCATTGCGGACCTGCCGCCCAAGATCCTGGAAGATGTCGGGCTGTATAGCGCGCTTGAATTCATGGCGAGCAAGTTCGAGAAGCGGCATCGCATTCTGTGCCGGGTGCGTTTCAACGATGTAGAACCGAGGCTGGAAGCCAAGGTTGCGACCGCGATTTATCGGATCGTCCAGGAAACGCTGACCAATGTCGCCAGGCATGCGCATGCAACTGCAGTCGAAGCCCAAGTCGTATGTTCCGGTGCCGATATCAGGCTTTCTGTGAAGGATAACGGACACGGCATAGCGCCGGACCACTTGAAAAAGGCGGGTTCGTTCGGCCTCGTCGGCATGCGCCAAAGGGTCAGCGCACTGGGTGGCGAGATGAGAATCGAGAGTGCGCAAGGCGCGGGAACGGCGATCCACATCACCATTCCGCTCAAGTCCAGATACCTGCGGCAGTGACCATTCTCCCCTGGCATTACATCCCGCTACGACCGCCAAAATAAACAACTCAGTACGGCGCGGGCCCTGACGCACGAAGCAACACCCGTTGACCCAACTCAAATCGCCCGCAGGATCACGGAACCATCTCTCCGGTTTCCTTACCTTACTGCAATACGATGACCGTTGCGTTGGCCGGCTTTTGCCTGCCGCGTTACGCTGGCGCATAACCTTTTGATGCGTACATCCACCCTGTATGCGTCCCCTATCACAAGCGCGAATTGGCGATACCGTACTTCCCAAAAAGAGAAAAATGATGACCGCATATCTGGAACATGGCTCCGCAAGGCTTTTTGACTCGGTCACGACGTTACCGCGGTTTCCCGCCAACATGGTGGGCACCTCCCTGCAATCGATCATCCAGACGGCTATGGACGGCGTGATCGTGATCGACTCGAGCCGTCAGATCGTATTGGTCAATCGGAGGGCGGAACGCATGTTCGGGTATCCGGCGCGCCACCTTCTCGACAAGTCGGTCGACATCCTGCTGCCCCCCAGGGTCGGGACGGAGCAGCGCCGCCGCATTGAACGCCTCTCCGCCATCCGGGTGAGCGGCAAGAGGACCAGGCTGGGATTCAGGGGCCTGCATGCCAACGGCCACGAGTTTCCGGTCAACGCCAGCCTTTCGCGTATTACATTGCGCGGCGAGATGTATCTTGCGGTAACGCTGCACGATACGGCCAGGCACACGCCGGAACGCAAGACGCGGACCGTCCGGACCGCCGACCTGCGCAAGCTTGCGGTGTCATCACAGCAGGCGAACGAAGTCGAAAAGAAGCGATTTTCCAAGGAACTGTACGATGACATCGGACAGCGCCTGAGTGTGCTCAAGCTGGACCTCGACTGGCTCGAGCATACCCTGCCAGAAACCAAATCCTCCGTCCCCGAGCGTGTCGCGCAGATGCAAGGCATGCTCGACAAGGTGATAACACTGACCAAAAGCATGGCGTCGACGCTACGTCCGCCCATGCTGGACGACTTGGGCCTGATGCCCGCAGTGGAGTGGATGGCCGACAGTTTCCGGAAAAAGACCGCGGTCCGGTGCGACGTCGAAGGCATCGGCATGCCGGCCAAAGTCGGCGACCCGGTCAAGTCCGCGGTGTTCCGCGTGATACAGGAGGGGCTGCTGAACATCGAGAAGCACGCACACGCAACGCATGTGCACATTGAGTTGGAGCATACGACCGACCGGCTCTATGTGCGGATCGAGGATGACGGAATGGGCATGGAACCGGGAAGCGAGAACAAGCCCGGCTGTTATGGGCTGATTGCGATGCAGGAACGGATTTTCGTTTTGGGAGGTACAATAACAATCAATAATAAAAAACCCCAGGGCGTCGCCATACACGCCTCGATCCCGATCGATCCGCTTCCCGCTCACTAGACACCCATATGATTCGAATAGTTATCGCCGACGACCACACCATCATGCGTGAAGGACTAAAGCGAATTCTGGACGGCGCAGATGACATCGAAGTGGTCGGCGAGGCTGTCGACGGATTCGAGGCGCTGGCGCAAGTCCGCAAGGGCGGGTTCGACCTCCTCATGCTCGACCTGTCGATGCCCGGTCGCAGCGGGGTCGAACTGATCCGCCAGATCAAGGATGAAGTGCCCAAGCTGCCGATCCTGGTCCTGACCATGCACGACGAGGAACAGTATGCGGTGCGCGCCATCCGCGCCGGTGCCCGCGGTTACCTGACCAAGGAAAGCGCAGGAACGCAATTGGTCAGTGCCATCAGGAAGGTGGCGGGCGGGCGTCCTTATATCAGCCTGGAAGTAGCCGAACAGCTCGCCATGGACGCAATGCCGTCCAGCGAAGACCTGCCGCACAAGCAGCTGTCGAACCGGGAATTCGAAGTGTTCACCTTACTGGTCAACGGTAAATCGATCACCGAGATCGCCGACATGCTCCACCTGAGCGCCAAGACCGTCAGCACCCACAAGACGCGTATCCTGCAGAAGATGGGCATGAATTCCCTGGCCGAGATGGTCCAGTATGCGGTACAGCAAAAGCTGCTGAGTCCGCTGAAGAACTAGTTTCCGGTTCTGCCAGTCGTCCCTCTTTCCAGCGCCGGCTCACGGTGCCAAACATCCGGCTCGTCGCGACCCGCCCTGCCTCGCTAAATCCCGATACAACCTGTTTCACGTATAAAAACTTCTCGGCTTAACACGCAGGGCGGGTCGCGAAGCGCCGGATGTTTAAAAA